>NZ_JAYGHW010000092.1:0-115499 GCF_034932185.1 Spirulina sp. CCNP1310
AGTGGGAAGTGGGGAGATTTTGTCAAATTTTGTGGGAAAACTTTGCAAAATTTGCCATTCCCTTAACAGGAATTCAACAGAATCCGCTGTTACCTTAAAAGAAGTTGCAATTTTGCGAATTAACCCACGGCACAAGCTAGGCTCAAAGATACAGCAGATTAGCCAGTAGTGCAGCGCGACTGCCTTCCATCCTGCCCCCACCCTCCATCCTACAAGGGGTAATCCTATGACTCAAAATCTCGATCCTGTCCGGAATGTTGCCCTTGTGGGCCCCTATTCTAGTGGGAAAACCACATTGCTTGAAAGTATGCTTGCCGTCACAGGGGCGATCGCCCGTAAAGGCAGCATCAAAGAGAAAAACACCGTGGCCGACCATTCCCCCGAAGCCCGCGATCGCGCCATGAGCGTTGAAGTTTCCGTCGCCACCACCACCCACGCCGATACGAAAATCACGTTCCTTGACTGTCCCGGCTCCATTGAATTCGCCCAGGAAACCTACAATGCCCTGGTGGGGGCAGGGACGGCGATCGTCGTCTGTGAGGCCGATGTGGCCAAAGTCCTCACCCTCGCCCCCCTGTTTAAATTCCTCGACGATTGGGAAATTCCCCACCTCGTCTTTATCAACAAGCTGGATCGCTGCCGCGATAGTTTCATGGACATCCTCCACGCCATCAAAACCGTCTCCAGCCGTCCCCTCGTTCCCCAACAATATCCCATCCGCCAAGACCAAAATTTAATCGGCTACATCGACCTGATCGACGAGCAAGCCTACCACTACCACACCGGCCAATCCGCCGATCCCGTCCCCCTCCCCCCCGAACTGCGCAGTGAGGAACAGGCCGCCCGGGATGAAATGCTGGAAACTCTCTCGGAATTTGACGATCACCTCCTTGAAGAACTCCTCGAAGAAATCAACCCCCCCAAGGAAGAAATCCTCAAAGACTTGAAGCAGGATCTCAGCGCTGATTTAGTTGTGCCGGTGTTCCTGGGCATTGCCGAGCAGGATTGTGGCGTGCGTCCCCTCCTAGATGCCCTGGTGCGGGAAGCCCCCGACCCCAGCGTCACCGCCGAACGCCGGGGCCTCACCCCCACGGAAGCCGGGGAACCCATTGCCCAAGTCCTGAAAACCTACCACTCCGCTGGCGGGAAACTCTCCCTTGTGCGGATTTGGCAAGGGACGATTACCGATGGCATGACCTTAAATAATGAGCGGGTGGGGGGTATTTATCGCCTCATGGGATCTCAACAACAGGGAACGAATGAGGCCGTTGTCGGGGAATTAGTGGCTTTGGGCCGGTTGGATCATGCCAAAACGGGTGACACCCTCAGCGTCAATACTGTTGAACCCTTACGGAAAGCAGACCGCCTTGAGCCAGTGTTTGCCCTGGCCATCAGCCCGGAGCGGCGCAAGGATGAGGTGAAACTCAGTGGTGTGTTGCATAAATTGGTGGAGGCGGATCCCGCCCTCCAATGGGAGCAGCACGAAGATACCCGCGAGGTGATCCTCTGGGGCCAGGGGGAAATTCATTTGCAAGTGTCCCTGGCGCGATTGGCGCGGCAGTTTAATCTGCCGATGACGACTCAACCGCCCCAAATTCCCTATAAAGAAACGATCCGCAAGTCCACGAATATCCACGGCCGCTATAAGCATCAAAGCGGTGGCCATGGGGCTTTTGGGGATGTGTTTTTGGATATTCAGCCCCAGCCCCGTGGGGAGGGATTCCGGTTTACGGATTCGATTGTGGGGGGGGTGATCCCGAAACAATATATTCCGGGGGTCGAAACCGGCGTGCGGGAATACCTGAATCAGGGGCCTTTGGGGTTCCCGGTGGTGGATGTGGCGGTGAATTTGAGTAATGGGTCTTACCATTCCGTTGATAGTTCGGAGCAGGCCTTTAAGCAGGCGGCGCGGATTGCGATGACGGAGGGAATGGCAAAATGTGAGCCGATTTTGCTTGAACCGATCCTCAATATTCAGATTGCAGCCCCCAATGAGTTCACCTCGAAGGTGTTGCAGTTGGTGAGCGGCCGCCGGGGGCAAATTTTGGGTTATGAACCCCTGGAGGGTTGGCAAAATTGGGACAATGTGACGGCTTATCTACCCCAGGCGGAGATGCAGGATTTTATTGTGGAGTTGCGATCGCTCACCCTCGGCGTGGGGTTCTTCCATTGGCAGTATGACCATCTCCAGGAAATGCCCGATAAGTTAATGGCCAATGTCTTGGCAAAGGCATCGGCTAGCTAAATTGCTGGCATGGGGGGAGATTTTACCGTAAAAATACGCAATTTCATTTGAAGCTCTTGTCAAGTTTCAAAAACTTTCGTTACATTAAGAGTGAAATTCCTTCCCACAGCGAATTTTATTTGTTGATTAAGATGGAATGGTAAAGAGACGTACTTCCCCACGTCTCTTTTTAATGGCCATTTTTGGTGATCTGGAATCTCGTTGATGGCGGGGTGTGGGGCGAAAAATTTTTCGCCCCTACGGGATGGGAAAAAATTTAAGGGGTGAGCATGATCTGGGCGATCGCCTCCTGCACTGCTTCAGCTAAAGGTAAAATATCCCCCTCCACATCCTCAAGGGTACTACTGGGATCAATGGGGAACCGCAACGAAACCGCCACCCAGGGGATCCGCTGCCGTCTCACCTGGGCCCACTGATCTCGCCAAAACCACCAACCGGCGCTAGGGTTGCCGCCGTTAGGCGTGGCGTACCATTGTAAGACGGCAACGGTTTGCCGATGGGGAACCACTTTCGTTGCAGCAGTGTCGCGGGCGAGGAAGTAGCGGGCTTGAACGGTGGTTGGGGGGTTGGTGGTGGTGAAGGAGAGTGATCGCTCCCCCTCTCGATTCCAACGAAAAAACCCATCAATATCTGACCATTCCACCCCCGGCATTTCCTTGGGGCCCCATTGGGGCAAAATCATCACGATGGCGGTGCGCTGGCCCCTTTGGGCCGCCGCCTGTACCGACCATTCCCGCCCCCCCACATTGAGTTGCGCCTGGCCCTCATTCTCCCAACCGGGGAGGGTCAAACCCGTATCCCGTAAATCCCGCAGGGCTGCCAAATTCTCCACAGGAAAGGGTTTGCGCCAACTGGTTTGGCCGCTGAAGTTGAAGACCATGCCCCCGATCAGCAGGAGGAACAACAGGAGGGCGATCGCCCCTTGGCGTAATCCTCCCTGTACTTGTGTTTTGTGGTTCATGGTTTCCCCCACCATCCCCCGTAGTTAATAATTCCCGTTGCTGTACCGAGGGTGAAATAGTTATCAATGCGTTCAATGCAGTCTAACCACACCACCACCGCCATTAACATCACCAAGGAAATTAAATCCCCCCCTGTGCCTTCATGGGCCCAATCGAAAAGGGCGATGTGATCCATGCCGTAGAGGTAGGTGAGCAGGGTATTGCGCAAAATATTGACAAGCACGCTAATCAGCACCGTGCCTGTGAAGAGCCAGAGTACTTTGGGGCGCGATCGCCAAATTCCCGTCCAATGCAATAATATCCCACCAATATAAAGGCTGGTAAACAACATTTTCAGCCCTGAACAATGGGGGGCCACTTCGACAAAGTTGCCCCGCACGGAAAGATGAATGCCGGATACGCTTAAATCCGGCACATTGAGCACATGGAGAATAAAACCCGCTGTTCCGGCGATAAAGCTTTGGAGGGGCAGGATGTAGGGGGAAATCAGATAGGGGATGGGGTTGGGGGTGGCAAACAGGGTGAATAGTAGCGGAAAAGCCTGTAGTTTTAGCCCCGGAACCCCCTTCAGGGTCAGACAAAGGCCCGTGAGGATCAGGGGCAAAGAGGCGTTCATCAATTCCCCCGTGCCAATCAGGTAGGCGATCGCCCCCAACCCCAACAGCACAAACCCGGCGGGATGGCTCTGGGCAGGGAGTTTTTGCCATTTTTTCCGCTGTTCCCACACCAAATAAGCGGCGTAGGGCAGCCCCAGGAGGCCATGGCTAAAATATTCATGCTCTAAGCTAATGCTTTTATTGAGCCAACCATCAGCCCAATGGATCAGGAGCGGGCCATAGAGGGCCGCCAGGAGAGCGAGGATCAGGCCATTGAGCCAATGGCGCTGAATCAAGGGAGGCAGGGAGAAGGAGGGTTGCATGGGTAGAGATTAATGAGAGGAGCCATGGGTGGCGATAGGTACGCTATCGCGGATCGCCTGGACAACGGCTTCCACTTGGGCCGCCGTCAAACCGGGATACATAGGCAGCGAGAGAATTTCCCCTGCCAACTGTTCGGTGTTGGGGAAATCCCCCAACTGATAGCCCAGAAAGCGATAGGCGGGCTGAAGGTGGCAGGGGATGGGGTAATGAATGCCGGTTTGAATCCCCGCCGCCATTAATGCCGCTTGGAGTTTTTCCCGTTGGTGGGGCGGCTGAACGCGGATCACATAGAGGTGATAGCTATGGCCCGGGCCGCTGTGGTTGACCAAAGGACAAATGCCAGGGAGGGGAGCGAGGGCGGCGTTGTATTGCTCCGCCCGTTGATTGCGGGCGGCATTCCAGGCCGGTAGCTGGGGCAGTTTGAGGCTGAGAACGGCAGCTTGGAGGTTATCCAGACGGCTATTGGTTCCCCATTCTTGATGAATATATTTTTCCCTTGCCCCATAGTTGCGATAGGCGCGAATTTTACGGGCAATCTCTGGGTCATCGGTGAGCACCATCCCCCCATCCCCCATCGCACCGAGGTTTTTACTGGGATAGAAGCTATAGGCCGCCACTGTGCCGATGGAACCGGCGGTGATGCCATCCCGGTGGGCGAGATGAGCCTGGGCTGCATCTTCAATAATCAGCAGATTATGGCTTTGGGCAAAATCCTTGAGGGCTTGGGGGGCCACCAGTTGGCCGTAAAGATGGACGGGGGCGATCGCCTTTGTCCGGGGGGTGATGTTTTGAACCGCCGCCTCCAGGTCAATCAAGGCAGTATCGGGGTCACAATCTACTAAAACGGGGGTGGCTCCGGTGCGCAAAATCCCGATCAGCGTGGCAATAAACGTATTAGCGGGAACCAGTACCTCATCCCCGGCTTGAATGCCAGCAGCCCGCATCCCCAAAGCGAGGGCATCGGTGCCGGAGGCCACCCCGATGCCATGGGCAACACCGCTGGCCGCCGCAAAAGCCTGTTCAAAAGCAGCAAGGTGGGGCCCAAGGATAAATTGCCCTTGGGCGATACAGTCGCGCCACAACTGTTCAATTTGGGCTTGGAGGGGTTCGTGCTGGAAGGAGAGATCGACAAAGGGGATGGTTTGGGCCATGGTGGGCGAATCGCCTCGACAGGCGGATCAAATTGAAAGAGCTATTTTTGTTGTAGCTTTATTCTCTGGCGATCGCCAAATCTAGGCGGCATTACAGCCTGTTCAGGAATAATCTGATCGGTTCCCAAAGTCCCTCTCCCAACTTGGGAGAGGGATTTAGGGTGAGGGCAATGTGTTCAGCGACTGGTGAACAAGCTGTACCTGTTCGATAATCAAAATAACGAAACTTGCCTAGGAGAAAGTTTGTGATCCACATTAGAACCGCCAGCCCCAAAGATCAGGAGCAAATTCGCGCCATTCACCGCGATGCCTTTGGTGAAGAAGGGATCACCGTCTCTGAGTTAGCTTTAGCCTTAATTGCCGATCCAACAGCCCAACCAATCCTCAGCCTCATTGCTGAGGTCAAGGAGCAGGCGGTGGGGCATATCCTGTTTACTGGTGTGAACATTGGCAATTCTGAACCCGTCGCCGCCTCCATCCTCGCCCCCCTAGGGGTAGTCACCCACTTTCAGCGTCAGGGCATCGGCCGCACCTTAGTGGAACAGGGGTTATCCACCCTCAGACAGCAGGGCTGTCAACTGGTCTTTGTACTCGGAAACCCTAATTACTATGGCCGTTACGAATTTAACGCTGATCATGGAGTGCTTCCCCCCTATCCCCTCCCCTATCCAGAAGCATGGATGGCGATCGCCCTCCAAGGCCCATCCCGCCAAACCTTCAGGGGTGAATTGGTCTGCGCCCAATCCCTCCGCGATCCCAAGCACTGGTAAAATTCACACCCTATTCAATCCTTGCAATTTTGGCAGATGATGTGATGGGCGATTGGATACCTCAAACAACGGGGGATGGATCGATCACCTTTTTTTCAGCGGAATTTGGTGAAACCTTTCACTCCCAACAGGGGGCGGCGGCGGAAGCAGAGGGGAAATTTATCGGCCCCTGTGGGCTACGCTCCACCACCCAAAACCGGATCCGCATTTTTGATCTTTGCTATGGCTTGGGCTATAACAGCGCGGCGGCCTTAGCAGCGATTTGGGCAGTAAATTCTGATTGTCACATTGAATTAACCGCCTTTGATCGCGATGACGGGCCAGCACAGGCGGCAACGGCCCACCTTGATCCCTGGCCTGCCCTCATCCATCCCCTCCTCAGCCGCCTCAGCCAAGATTATCAGGTGGAAACCCCCAAGTTTACCGCTCAATTCCATCTAGGGGATGCCCGCCAAACCCTACCGGCGGTGATCCGTCAGGGCCAACAAGCCGATGCCATTTTCCTCGATCCCTTTTCCCCCCCCAAATGCCCCCAACTCTGGACGGTGGAGTTCCTCCAGTTTGTGGCGCAAGGGTTAGCCCCCATGGGAACCCTCGCCACCTATTCCTGTGCGGCAGCGGTGCGCACAGCGTTAAAGTTGGCGGGGTTAGCGGTGGGGCCTTCGCCCAGTGTGGGCCGGAAAGCACCGGGGACGATCGCCCGCTGGCCCGGTCAGCCGCTCCCCCCCTTAAGTTTGCAAGCACAGGAACATCTAGCCACCCGCGCCGCTGTCCCCTACCGCGATCCGCAATTACAAGATCCCGCCCCGGTAATCCTCGCCCGCCGTCGGGAGGAACAAGCCATCAGCCCCCTAGAACCCAGCAGTCATTGGAAACGCCGCTGGCTGAATTCCGGAGCGGGTTAATTCCCCTAGGAATCCATGCTAAGGATCGCGATCAGCTTGTACTGTTAGTTATGATGTGACTGCAATTCCCCATCCCCACGCAACCTGTGATCGTATCTCCTCCCCATTCCAGCGGAACCTCCCCATTGCCCATTCCCCGTTCCCTGTTCCCTTTTTAAGAGATCAATGGCCCCATCCCTCCGAAATCAACGCGGTAGCTTATTGACCCATAGCGGCTCTGCAAAGTTGGCGGCAGCGATCCACAGCCACTATCAAGCTCAAAATTTACGGGTGACATCCCGGCAAATTGCCGAAACGGCCAATTTGCCCGTCGAAACGACGTTAAATATTCTCTACCGTCAGCAAAGTTGTGATCTCAACCAGATTAAAAGCTTATTTCGGGCCTTTGATCTCAAGCTTAAACGGGAAGACTTTGAAACCTTCCGTAGTGAAGATCTCCAAGCCACTCCTACACCGCCGGAACCCTTGCCAGTGGGGTTTGGTCGGGGGGATCTGTTGATGGAAATCAAGCGGGCCTTTCAGGGGGATGGGCGGCTGGTGGTGATTACGGGGATGGCGGGGATCGGCAAAAGTACGGTGGCTCAGGCGTTAATTGGCGATGTTGGCCTCCGCGAAGCCTATCCTTGGGTGTTAACGGTGGAGGTGCAAGGGGTGGGTTTGGCCCTGGGGGCGATCGCCCGTCAAGTTTTAGGGGAGGCAATTACCCAGGAAACCCAGCGGCAGGGGGGGGTGAAGGGGTTAATTGGGGCGATCGCCGCCAAATTAGAATCGAAGCCCTGTTTGCTTTGGATTGAGGGGTTAACCCTGCCCTTGAGTGATGCGGTGCAGCAATTATTGAACCATTTGGGGACATTGCCGGAGATGCGATCGCGCCTCCTGCTCACCCTCGAAACCTTACCCCCTACCCTTCCCGACCAAACCCAAATCATTCACCTCAAAGGGTTAGCCCTTCCCCCCACAATCACACTTTTTCAATATTGGGGCGTTCCCCTACCCACGGATGCGGATCACCACTGCTTAGAAACGATCCATCAAACCTATCAAGGCCATCCCTTGGCTTTAAAAATGATTGCGGGGGAAATCCGCAGCACCCCCTACAATGGCAATATCCAAGCCTACTGGCGGGATTATGGCTATGAGTATGATTTACCCATGGCGGAGGCGGATCGCCATGGGGCGGGGAATAGTGAGGCAATGGAGGACTTGGGGATGCATGACACTGTACCCATCGCGGCCCTGTTAGAAAGGGCCAGTCAACGGCTAGCTCAGGAAATGCCCCTAGCCTATGAACTGCTGACCATGGGGGCTACTCAACGGGGGCCGGCTCCGGTGGCGGGGTGGCAATTCCTGATTGCGGATTTAGACCCCCACCTTCAGGCCCAAGCCTTTGAAACCCTCAGCGATCGCTTCTGGTTAGAAACGGTCATGATCCACAATGCCCCCCACTATCGCATTCCGTCCTTCCTCCATACAATCATTCTCAACAGCACCGCCGGGAGGTAAAAGCCATGGCTGATAGAGCGAAGTTTAGCATTCTCCCTCACTCCTCACTCCTCACTCCTCACTCCTTCTGTTTGGCATGACTGAATCCAAACTCGATCACAACCTAAAACTCCGTGAGTTATCCGCCCGTGAGGCCCTGCGCACCCGCTACCGGGATGAACGGTTTTACCTGACGGGGGAGCCGGATGCCCCGGCTGATGCGGCTCCAACTTTGTCCCGGTTGGCGCGGTTTATGGCCTGTGTTCAATATTGGAGCGGCCTGCGGGATGAAACCAGCCCTATGCTGCCGCCGCCGAGTTTGCGGGACTTGTTTGGGGAAGATAGCCTCAGTGATATTGCCCATATTCGTTGGGCGTTTTTCTATTTGCAACTCTATCAGCCGCCGCCCAGTGATTCCCCTCTGGAGCGGGTGCGGGGCTATTTAGAATCCTTTGAGCATTTTCGGGCCTTGGCGGCTTGGGAAGAGGCCAGTGAGGTGCTGTTGTTGCCGGTGGAGCAGGGTAAGCCGCTGCATTGGCAATTGCAGGATTGGGGTTATTTTTCCGAGGCGATCGCCCTCTATGAAGCCATTGTTGATCATGCCCCTTCTACCATGGTTCCCCTCTGTCTCCATGGCTTAGGGGCGAGCTACTACGCCCTCCAAGACTATGATCAAACGGTGCATTACCTGGAGCGTTATCTTGCAGCTATGCCCATCCCAGGCGAGGCCCCCAGTTTGGGAACCACCTATCTGTATTTGGGCAATGCCTACTATGCCCGCGCCGACTATGCCAAAACCATCACCTATTTGGAGCAATGCCTCGACTTGGTGAAAGGGGAGGCCTTAACGGCAGGGGATGGGGCGACGTTGGCCCATCTAGGCTATGCCCATTATCATCTGGGCCATTATGACCGGGCCAGCGAATACCTCCACGCCTATTTACCCATCGCTCGCGAAGGGGCTGATCCTGAAATTGCGCTAACCACGCTCCTGCATTTGGGTCAGGCGCAAATCTATTTACAGCAATATCCCCAGGCGATCGCCTATTTTGAAGAATATCTCCAGCGGGGGGCCGCCATCCCTGATTTTGCCCCCCCGGCAACGGTGTATCGAGATCTAGGCGCAGCGTTCCATCACCAACAACAACCGGCCCAAGTCATTGAATATTTGCAAGCCTATTTTGCCCAAGGGGGAGAGGAGCCGGAGGCTTTGGTGCAATTGGGGTTAGCCCATTATGATCAACAGGATTATGGGGAGGCGATCGCCCGGCTCCAGCAAGCCCTCACCACCACTGAGGCTAAAGAGATCCCCTCAACGGTTTATTCTGCCTTAGGAACCGCCAGTTTTCACCAAAAAGACTATGCCGCCACCCTCACCTATTTGGAGCAGTACCTCAGCTTAATGCCCGGTCTTGAAGGTGTGGATCAGGCCCTTTGGCAGTTGGGAACGGCGGCCTACGAAGTGCAAGATTACCCCAAAACCCTTGAATATCTCCAAGCTTACTATGATCGCCAAGACTGGACGGGAGCAGTGGATGATCAATTGGCGTTGGTGGCCTTGCAGTTGGGAACGGCCTACTATGCCTGTGAACAGTTAAGAACTGCTCGCGACTATTTGGAAATTTATTTGCAGCGGGCCGATAGTCTTGATAATCCTCACCAAATTGGGTCAACGCTGTTTGTGTTGGGGAAAATTTGCTATTTAAGCCAGGAGGATGAGGCCACCATTGAATATCTGGAGCAATATTTAGCTTGGGTGGATTCGATGCAACACCCCCCCACCAAAACCCTAGAGGCGGCATTGTTCTACTTGGGCGATACCCACGCCCATCTCAACCATCCCCACCAAACCATTGATATTTTGCAAGAATATTTAACGTTGGTGGGGCAGGACGCGCCCCCCGATGCCCTGCGCCAAGCTCTGTTTAATGTAGGGATTGCCTATGGACAATTGGCGGATTATCACCATGCTTTAGATTATTTCCAACGGTTTTTACCCCTAGATCGGCAACAATCCCAACCGAACCCAGGGCAATTGGTGGAGGTGTTGTTAGGGATGGGCAATGCCTATCAAAGTTTGGGGGATTATGGCCAGGCGATCGCCACCTTTGAGGCGCTGATCAGCCTGACGAAAAAAATGCCCGATAGCCAACGCCAAGGGGAGGCGATCGCCAAACTCGGCACAATCCGCCTTGCTTTGGGGCAATACCCAGGGGCGATCGCTGCCTTTGAGCAATGTTTAGTAATTGCTGAAGAACGCCAAGATGTCGCCTTAAAGGGGCTAGCCATTGGGAATTTAGGGGCGGCCAACCTGGCTTTGGGTCAACACCCGAAGGCGATTTCCTTACTACAAAAAGCGTTGCGCCTGGCCCGGGCTGCCCAGAATCCCAGTGATGAAAGCCGCTGGTTGGGTCATTTGGGCAGTGTTTACAATGCCACGGGGGACTATGACCGCGCCATGTCCCTTTATCAACAGTCTTGGAATTTGGCCCGTGCTCATGGGGATCAGGCGGGGGTGGGCATCGCGCTGGCCAACTTAGGCATGACCTATTGCCGTTTAGGCAACTATACCCAAGCGGTGAAGCACCTACGCCAAAGCCTACCCATTGCCCAAGCCCTTGGGGATCAGTGGGAAACAGGCCGGACGCTGTGTAATTTGGCAGAAAGTCATTTGGCGTTGGAGGAATATTCAGAGACGCAGGCTTGTCTTGAGGAGGCCTTGCAGTTGGTGCAACAATTGAAGGCACAGCATTTGGAAGCCCAGGTACTTTATCATCAGGCCCGGTTTGATCAACAGGTGGGGGAAATCAGCGCGGCCCGGGAAGCCTGTGCCGAGGCGATCGCCCTTGCTGAAAAGCTCGCCATTCCCGAACAGGAAACCTATCGGTTATTAAGGGATACCCTACAGCCATCGCTAATGGAGCGTTGCTGGACGAAGTTGCGGGGGTTATGGCCAGTGGGTTGGAGTTTGAAGGAATCGGGTTAGGGGAGTGGGGCGTTGATGGAAGGGCGAAAGATTTTTCGCCCCTACACTTTTCTTGCTTAGTCCTTATTCCAGGAATAAGGCTTGTTCGATTTCCCCTTGATCCACATTCCGACCGATGATGACTAATCGGGTTTGGCGGGGTTCTTCCGGTTGCCAGGGGCGATCGTAGAAGGAATCAAAGCGATTGCCTACCCCTTGCAATACGAGGCGCATTGGTTTATCGGGGACGGCGACAAATCCTTTAATTCGATAGATTTCCTGGGCTTGCACTAAGGTTTGTAACCGTTCAATCAGGGCAATGGGATCAAAGGGGCGATCGCTTACGATCTGGATGGCATTGATCTCGTCGTCGTGATCATGGTCTTCTTCATGATCATGATGGCTGGGGCGTTGTTCGAGGTGATCCTCCACGGCGGCATTGAAGCCGAGGAGCAGATCCGCTGCTACGGCCCCCTGTTGACAGGGGACAATTTTCACCCCTAGGGGGACTTGCTCGGCAAGCCAAGTTTGGGTTTTTTGAGCGATTGCCGCTGTTACGCCATCGGTTTTGGTGAGTAGCACTAAATCGGCACAGGCTAACTGATCTTCAAACAGTTCTTCGAGGGGGGTTTCATGATCGAGGTTCGGATCGGCGGCCCGTTGGGCGGCGATCGCATCGAGATCCCCCACTAGCGTCCCCTCCGCTAAGGCTTGACAATCAACAACGGTAATCACCCCGTCCACCGTCGCCGCGTTGCGGATTTCCTCCCAACGGAAGGCTTGGATCAGGGGTTTGGGGAGGGCGAGGCCGGAGGTTTCGACGACGATCGCATCGAGGCGATCGCGCCGCTGTAATAACGCCTGCATTGTCGGATAAAACTCTTCCTGAACGGTGCAACAGAGGCAGCCGTTGGTGAGTTCAACAATATTGGTTTCGGGGGTTTCGTCTTCGTCGCAAATTTGGCAGGAGCGCAACAGATCGCCATCGATGCCCATTTCCCCAAACTCATTGACCAGGACGGCAATGCGTCGCCCTTGGTTGTTTTGCAATAAATGGCGCACAAGGGTCGTTTTTCCCGCGCCCAAAAAGCCCGTGATGACAGTGACTGGAATTTTATGCATGGCTTTAACCGAGGATTGCGCCAGAGAGGAAGGCAAAACCAAGGCCGGCGATCGCAAACCCGCTAAACCGTAGGGGGAGGGCTTTCACCTGCTCCAGATTCGGCCAGAACCGTTGAGCAAGGGTGAACACTCCCACCGCAATCCCCAACTGCACCACGCCAAAACCGGCAAGATAGGCAATCAAGGGGTTCATTTCTGCCCCGATAATCGCTTCCCCATAGGCATAACCATGGAAAATGCCCGCAATGGTTGCGGCGATCGCCACTCCCACCCATTGCACCCGCTGCGGCAAAGCCAACAACACACCAAAACCCAATACAGAGGCAGCAATCACTAACTCCGCTAGGGGCAAATCTAAATTTTGTAAATGTAAGCCTGTCCCCGCCAATGTGGTGATCACAAAGGCAAGGGGAATAATTAAGCCCCGCCGGCCCCAGAGGGCAGCGAGTAGGCCCGTGGCGATCACAAAGGCAAAATGATCAAT
This sequence comes from Spirulina sp. CCNP1310, assembly GCF_034932185.1. Classification (NCBI taxonomy): domain Bacteria; kingdom Bacillati; phylum Cyanobacteriota; class Cyanophyceae; order Spirulinales; family Spirulinaceae; genus Spirulina; species Spirulina sp. CCNP1310. The sequence goes on from NZ_JAYGHW010000092.1 coordinate 13,007, forward strand.
CCCAATAATCGGATGGCCTAAACCGGAGAGAAACCCGGTGAGGGCATTACTAGGAACAGTGCCGCCAAAGGGATGATGGGCGAAGGCGGCTTGACTAGGGAAAAGGAGGGCGATCGCCAGGGATAGCCCTAAAATGCGATTTCGTTGTAAATTGCGATGGCTCATGGTTGCAGGATTAACCACTGTTCGGCGCAGTGGGTTGAAGAGAACTCAATTCAAACGGTGGGCATCCTGGCTTAGGGCATTTGCACCCATCACAGTTGCGCGACAGCGCTAGGCTTTCACTAGACTTTCCCCCTTAGTCTGGCCACTGTTCCCAGCCAGAACCGTTTGAGTGCCATCACTTTACCATGGGAGCTTGATTTGTTAACTCTTTTGGTGATTTTCCGCAAAGATCACCCCCACTCCTTAAGCTAACCATAGGGAGGGGTGTTCGCCCTAGCCTTTGATTTTTACCAACACGAGCCGAGCCGTTGAGGTTGATGGGTCGTGCCTTGGCGATCGCGCTTTTCACTGCAATTGTAGGCAATCCAACCTAGGGATACAACCGTCATGAATGAGACCGTTGGCACAATTTTTGGCTTTTTAGGGGGAACCATTGTTTCCTGTGCGGAGGGCTACCGCGCCCTTGAACATCCCAACCCTAAGCGTGTTTACTGTCGTCTCTCGGAGGCGAAATGGTTTTTAGCCCTGCGCTGGTGTGAGCAATTGGACACCCCCGCAGGCATTCTTAATTACGAAGGACAGTTATCGTTTTACAATGCCGCATCGTTACGCCTAGGGGAGGAAAATTTTCTGCCCGCCTGTCATCGCCAGCAGATTTTCCAACAATGCCTCGGTTTACCCCTAGGGCAGTCCTTCTACTATCCCCTCTCCCGCGCTCTCACGGCGCAAATCGTCGAAGTGACGGGCGTAGAAGTAGACCCCCGGTTTGGGCGGGTGGCTTTGGTGCGCCTCCTGGAGGATGGGCGAAGAATGGGGGTACAATAGGGGCGATATTTTCTGGCCCCCAATGCCATCATGCTTGATTTTAATAGTCCTCAATTTATCGCCCTGCTCTACTTGGTGTTGAGTGGTCTTTATCTGGTGGCACTGCCCGCCGCCCTCTATGGCTATCTCAATCTCCGCTGGTATACCGCCAGTTCCATCGAGCGGGTGGTGATGTATTTCTTTGTGTTTCTCTTCTTTCCGGGGTTGCTTCTACTGAGTCCCTTTCTCAACTTCCGGCCCAAGCGGGTGGAGTCCTAATGCGCCGCATTGATGCGATCGCCCTCACCCTACTTATCCTCCTCTCTGGGGGCTTGATCTATCTCCTCTTTCGCGGCATCGGGGTGGATAACCTCACCGCCGGAATCTGGAGTCAAGCCCTCTTGATTGGGGGCTTGATGGTGTGGTTGGGAACCTATGTTTTCCGGGCCGCAACGAAGGGGATGACGCTCAACACCCAAATTCAAAACTACAAAGAAGCGGTATTGCGCAAGCGTTTAGAGGAGTTAACCCCAGAGGAGTTGGCCCAACTGCAAGCGGAAATTGCCGCTGAGGAAGGGGAACAGGGAACCGGCAACGGGGAATAGGGTTCGTCGTGGGGTGCATCAACTCATCGCCCCTGTTCCACAACCACAACCCCACGACTGACGCACCCTTATTTGATCCAATCCCCTGTAGGGGCGTTGGCGCAAGCCTGCCGGAGGCACAAAAATAATTTTTCGCCCTCCCCTTTGCCTTCAATCTGGCTCCCCTGCGCCCTTTTTGGGAGAAGGGGCGGGGGGGATGAGGGCGATGGGTACGCTATCGCGGATCGCCCGCTTTAACAGATCCTCAATCCCTGCCACCGGGAAAATGGGGCGATGGAGGCGATCGCTCACCTCTGCCACCGTTAAATCATCTAAAAACCGCGTCTCATCGTGCTTGAGCATTACCGAGGGCAACAAAATTGGGCTAGGGTTGCCATGGTTCGCCAATCCCGCAATTAAATCCTGCCCCGTTAATAACCCCGTCACCGTGATCACCTGCCCCCAATAATCACTGCGCAATGGGAATAATTCCACCCTTAACCCTTCCACCTGATTTAATCGTGCGACAAGGGGCTGAAAAGCTTGTTCGACCGCATTGCCCACCACCCAGAGCCAGGATTGGGGTTGCGCTAAAGCAGGGGGGAGGAGGCGATCGCATTCCTGTGCAAAATCGCGGATAAATTGGCGAATTGATCCCACACCATTGCCAATTTGGGGATAGTCCTCATAGTGGGATTCTGGGGGGAGTTCCCTTTGGGCGATTAAAAACCATTCATCGGCTAACCAAGCGAAAGTACTCCCTAGGGTTTGTTGGAATTCTGATTGCAGGGCCTGAACTTGGGGGATCACCTCCTGGGCTTTGGCCACCGTAACCGGCGTTAATTCATCTTGATCAGGGCGAAACCGCGTTAAACCGACGGGAACCACGGCAGCGGAAAGTACCGTCGGGACTTCCCCCTGATGAAACTGAGCCAGATCCCGCAGCGTCCGCTCCAATTGCGGCCCGTCGTTAATCCCTGGACAGACCACCACTTGGGCATGGATTTGCAATTGCCTTGCTTGGAACCACCGGAGTTGATCGAGAATTTGCCCGGCACGGTGATTTTTTAAAAGGTGCGATCGCACCTCTGGATCAGTGGCATGGACGGAAACATAGAGGGGAGAAAGACGCATCTGTTCGATCCGCTCCCATTCCCGCGTTGTTAAATTGGTGAGGGTGAGATAACTGCCGTAGAGAAAACTGAGACGATAATCATCATCTTTGTAATAGAGGCTTTCCCGTTTACCGGGGGGTTGTTGATCGATGAAACAAAAAGGGCAGCGGTTATTACATTGGATCAACCCATCAAAGAGGGCGGTTTCAAACTCTAACCCCAGATCCTCATCGTAATCTTTTTCAATTTCCACCTCATGGCGTTTCCCCTGGCCATCCACCACCGCCAGCGTCAGGAATTCATCGGCACAAAGATATTGATAATCAATCAGATCCCGCAGCGGTAGGCCATTGATGGTGGCGATCGCATCCCCCGGCTCAAAACCAATTTCCGCTGCAATGGAATCGGGTAACACACGGCTAATGCGGGCGGGAGAGAGGGCAGACATGGGATACTAAGGGCAGAAGTGAGCAATCTGTATGATAGCAATCCTGGATCGTGGGGAGGGTGGATCCCATCGCAAATCCGCAGATTCTATAGGGGCAAAAAAATTTTCCCCCCTATGCCCATCCATTTTATACCAATTCTCTAAAGTGAATCTCTGGCGAACCCTGCCCCGTCAAGAACTAAAGTTCTTGGCTCAGAACAAAAACCTGTTTTAACAGGTTCGACCGGAGTAGGCGTTAGCTTACTTGCGCGATGAGCCAGGGATTTCAATCTCTAGCGATTTTAGGGAATTGGGATAAGTCCTGATGATTCTAGCTACTGCTATAATATAAGAATAATTAACGAGACTGACGCAATCTTTTGCGTTTGGGAATGACATTATCAGGAATATCCCAATATTTTGATGATTGCATCATGTTATAGTGCAAAATTTTCTCATCTTGTTGACTAAGTATGTAGGTTTTTAATGCTTGGGAATTCAGTTCCATGGCTTTAATAATTTCACAGCCTAGGGATTTAGCCAAAAAGGGAATAACCGCGTTGCCAATCTCTCTAAAACCATGCCAAATAGTATGATGAAAACGAAACCAATCGGGAAAAGTATGTAACCTTGCGGCTTCCCTCACAGTAATACACCGAGGAACACCATAATGAATCGGTCTAGGGGCTGTATAGGCCCCTTTATCTCGGGTAGTTCCCGCCCTCAAGGTATTACATTGGCCATGGGCAGATAATTTAAAAAATCGGCTGATGGATTCTACCGTTCCGGAAGGGGTTGCTTGAAAGCGATCAATGGATTTTTGACTATGGTTTGATCCGATGTGGCCATAAACGAAGGGAGAAATTTGTCGCTGATGGCACAAATTAAATTCGCCGCTGGGCTGGAGGGCAAAGCTTTTTCTAAAGCCGGAATAATCTAATTGTGTGGCTTGAATACCTTGGTCATATTTTCGATAGGGATAGTGTGTGATTAGATCACCAATGGCTTGTTCACAGGTTGGTATTGAATTTATTTCTAAATGGGTTTTTTGAGGATAAAGGGCTGGATTTACGTCGAGTCTGGAGCCGATGAGAATGAGTCGTTTTCGATTTTGGGGCGCACCGTAATGAGATGCATTTAAAATTGCAATGGGTTTTTGGATTGAATAACCGATTTTTTCAAATGCGATGATTAATTCCGCTAAAAATTTTTGATGTTGACCAGAGGCAATGCCAGGAACATTTTCAAAGAGAAAATATTTAGGTTTGAGCGATTTAATGAGTCGCAGGTATTGAAAAACGAGGGAGTTTCTGGGATCATCTAGTTGCCTTTTGCCCATGTGGGAGAAGCCTTGGCAGGGGGGCCCCCCTGCAATGAGATCAATTTCGCCATCAAATCCTTTACTGCTTAACGCCCGTAGCAAATCCTGAGGATTTAACTCAGCAATATCTTTGCAAATACTTGCGCCGTAGGGAAAATTAAAATGGTGTACAAGGCTATGAATGGCATCAAATTCGACAGCGGCGGCAATATCAAATCCAGCAGCTTCTAAACCGAGGGACATTCCACCACATCCGGCAAACAGATCGATGGCTATGGGTCGTTTCATCATTTTAACGGATTGTTATATTTGGGCTAAAGGGTGCGTTGTCTGTAAGGTGGATCAGATGGATTCACGATCCAAAAGAGTAGCTCACGGCTGATGCACCCTCTTAAATCAGACACAGCAGAATGTTGATTTTAATCGGTGATGGGTCAGCCGACATTAAAACCCGGTTGCCCGTGGGGGCGAACAGTTGCCGCCTCTACTCGATGACGTTGTTGTCCCACAACAATTTATCAAGCAGGAAATTATCGAGGTTTTCAAAACTAGAGGCATAGGTGATCGTTGGGGTTTCGTAGCCTTTGAGGGATACGGTGTATTCGGTAAATCGCTGCTGGGCGCGACCTAGACCGGCGAGATAGTTATAGGTGGTTTCCCCAAGGGCGATGTCGTGCTTGATCTGTTTGGTGCAGGATTCTAAACGAAAAGCGGCGTTCACGGTATCACCAATGGCGGTGTAGTCGGGGCGATCGCCCGTCCCCGTATTGCCCACCATCGCATAGCCGGTATTAATCCCCACACCAATGCGCAGGGGGAAAGGGAGCGTGTAGTGGTTGCCCAAATCGGCGGTCATTTTGTTGAGATCGCTCACCGCTTGGAAAATTTGGATCACCTCATCCTTGGCGATCGCCTGCTCTCCATGGAACCAAATCGACATCACCGCATCGCCAATATATTTATCCACCCAACTGCCGGAATCGCGAATAATTTTGCCCGCCTGGCGAAACCAATCGCCAATCAACTGGGAAAGAATTTTTTCATCAATTTTGCGCGTTAACACCGTGAAGTTGCGAATATCCACCACCAACACCGACATCAGACGGCGGACATGGAGGACAGAAGTTTGGGTATCTTTTTCCCCCAGCACGGCCGGCTCCTCTTCCCCTGGGTTGAAAAAGTGGAGTTCGCTTTGGCCAAAGGTGACGCGATCGCTATGGGTCAGCACCATCGGCACATTCACCCGCCGCCCATTGATAAACGTACCGTTGCGACTGCCTAAATCAATCAGATAAAAAATCCCCGTTTCGGTATATTGCAACATCGCATGGTTGCGGGAAATCCAGCGATCGGGGATCACAAAATGGTTTTCTGCGCCACGGCCTACCGTCCAATGGTTGCGCCCGACCAAGGGGAGATAGCGTTTTCCATTGGCAGTGCGCAACAGTAGATAGGGAATAACTCCCGAAGGCATACAGAAAATCTCGCTAGGCAACGTTGGGGGATTTAACTGTATTTTAGGGGGGGATTTGCAAAATGCCACGGCCTGATTTTTTCACCCCGCCCGTCAAAGCACCAAATACACCGAAGCCCAAAAAATACCATCCACCAGTAAGGTACTCAACACCGCGCCACTAAATACCCAAGTGGCGGGACTGTTGGTTTTGAGGGGAAGGCAACCGATCAGCAGGAGGAGCGTCACCAGCGTTGCGGCACAACCCAGGCCCCAAGGGGTTTCCATTTTAGCCACGGCTTCCCGCAATAGGATGGAAATATTCTCCGGCGGAGCGTTGATCGCCTGTCGCCAGTAAGGGATCAAATCCGTGAGGTAAAAATAGCCATCGGTGATCGCCGTTCCCACCAGGGAACCGAGGTAAAAGCTATGGCCGACTTTGCCCACGCCGGTATAGAGGCCCCAGAGGGCGAGGGGGAGGGCCAGGGCTTCAATGGGCAAATGGAGTAATGGCTCACTGCGCCACCAACCCCAATAGAGCGAACCCGCCAGCCAACTCCAGCTAAACCCCTGTAATAAATCCCCCCACCACCGTTGGGGATAGCGATAACCCAGCCACACCCCCGCCAACCAGAGCAGCAGCGTACAACCTAAGCTCACCCAGGGAAAACTCCGCACCAGGGGGGCTTGGAGAAACACCGGGATCGAAACGAGGAAGCAAGCCCAACCAAAGGCGGGCCAAGGTCTGCGGCGGGTAGGAGCGGGAGATTCAACCTCAACGCCTAAAAAAAACCAAGTCAGTTCAAACAAGGGTGTGGCCGGTTCGTTGCAAATCTTTACCTTAATTAAGATAACATGTTTTTATCCGACCGATTCAAAGGGGCAATGGTTTTTACCCCTTACCCCATCAACTTTTAGAGCATATCCCCCCTAGGGGCAGTCATTCATAATTGCCAAACTGGAAAAACTGGTGCATCCCAAGAGAATCGCCAATTGTGCAAAGCCTCCCCCTCTAGGGGCGTTGGCGTAAGCCTGCTGGAGGCACAAAAATTTTTCGCCCCCACACCAAACGCAGCCCCTATGGATAATGCAGTTCTACGGGTGCATGGAGGTAGTAGCCCTCCAGCAGTTCAGCACTTGGTTCTGCCACGTCACGAAATAATGACAGAAATAATTGGGAGTTTGACAGCCTTGTTTGTGTAGAACAGGCATAAAAGGCAATTCATTAATACCTGTGCTCTACTATATCACTCAATCGCCATCAAGGCTTTTGTACTCCGCTATCAAGGCTTTTGTACTCCCTGATGTACTTAAACGGAAAAGGGATCACCGTACTCTGCCCTGTACGGACAAAATCAACATCCATCGTTGGCAAAATTTCTCGAAATACCAATTTTGAGCCATTCACTGCAACAATTTTACGAATATGACAGGCATCTTTGAAAGAAAATTTCACATTATTACGCTTATCTCCAACAAAATAATATGCTTCTGTTTCTGTCTCACCAAAATACTTAATGTTCAGCGATGCATCGAACAAGTCATCTTTACTTTGATTATCCTGTGGAAATTTCAATCGAACATAATATTTAGTCAAAAGAAAGTCAATAAAAGACTTAGCTTCTGTTGTGATATTGGCATCTTTACCTTGCCTCTTTGTTCCTAAATTTTGAGCAATTAATGACTTCAACTCACTCTTTGAAAGGGTTTGCTTCCCGATCTTGTGAAGTTGTGATGAAAAGGCTTTCAGCTTATCAGAATTAAGCTTTGGGTTTTCTTGAGAAAATTCTTCTACTACTTCAGCTAAAATTTCTCCAGATTGCATGTTTTCAGGAAGATCAGTTTCAAGTTCTTGAAGAATGGATTCAATTTCATGAAGATTAGGAAGACTAATTTCATCAGTGCGAAAAATAAGGTTAATATCATTTTCCTCTGAAACAATAAGTCCTTCAAAAGTAAGATTACGTTCGTCTTGTTTTTTTTCATAGATTAAATCAACATAATGCTGATATTGTTGATGCCCAAAGAGTGATGTTCCATCCAACTCTCGAAATTCAAACTGGCCATCAGGCATAATTTCCATAAAAATAAACTTGTTTTCCTCTTCATGACATGTTACAAAAGTCCAATTCTTAAGAGACTTTAGTTTACTCCAATCAAACAAGCTTAACTTTTTTAAACCAATATCACGTTTAATGAGTAATTCTTTAACAATGGTTTTAACGATAGCATCAGTTGCGATCACTATTGACTCAACAGTAATATGTTGGCGTTGGAACTCATGGGTTGATAAAAGATATTCATCTTCACATCCCATTTTTTCATAATACAGAGCATTATGAATGATTCGGAAATTAAGAGATCCTGCTTTATCTCGTTTTCCTATGGTAATAAGTTTGCTGTCTGTAATGTATTGGGCAAGGGAGTCTTTCAGTGAACTTATCAGTTTTACTGATTCTTCACTATTAACTCTGTCAACTATCCGGATCGGTTGGTTATCGAGTTGTACATATAATTGACTTGGGTTCTTCAGTAGAGAATTTTTGAGTTCAATTATATGCTCAGGATCTCGTGACAACAACTCAACTTTCATATACTTTGATAAGCGATTCTTGATATTATTGAGAACAGAATGTAATATGCCAGCACGACTTTTTTGGAAAGTATCAACGCTACCAAAATCAAGAAATGGGATTGACGCTCTTTTGTTTTGCAACCCTGATTGAACATAGACTAATTTTTTATCAATATTGCCATCACGAGGCAAACGTCTCCGGAGACTGCCAGTGGATTCTTGAAAAATATAGTTTGGTCCACTAAGAGAATTTTGCAGAGCTTTTCTCCGTTTTTCATCAGTTGTCTTTTTTAGCTCAGAAAGAACAGCAACTTCCTTGCGATAGCGAACAATACTAACATTAAGCAAATAATCAGAATTGATCACGATTTTTGCCACATCAAGATAGTCTTTGGGTTTGATATCAGGTACAAGCAGCAATGAGCCAGTGAGGTTACAGTAGTGATATTGAGCAAATCTTGAGCGTGATGAAGAAAGTGAGTTTAAAAGAATTTGAGCAAGCCATGCTTCACAAATACAGTCAGCAGTACCATGTTGTGAAGCTTTTGGAAGCACCTCAGTTACGATACTTTCATTAAATTTATCATCAGATTTGATACGAGAAACAAAGTTATATACACCCACTTGCTCTATTTGTTTTTTCTTGAACATTGCATAGGCATATTTCCCATACTGAAACATTACAGCATCTGCTTGATAATCTTCACCTATTAAACTATCTAATTGTTCAGCTCCTCGCCAATTACCTTTACGATCAGTTCGCACGAAACGAATAAATACAAAGTCTTTTTGAATGGCATCAATTTCAAAATTAATTTTTAGCTTGTTTGTATGAATACTCATGTGCAAAACTCCTTGAGAAGAAATGTTATTACGTTATTATCGATATTACCATTTTGGCAGAGATATGGAATTTCGATAACTCGTTCATTTGAAATTACAGGGAAAAAATTTGTATTTTGAGTTCCAAGTATGTTGACGATGAACACTCTGGAAGCATTAATACGTTCCATTTTCTCATGAATTTTTTTAAGTGATTTTTCAGCATCAACAGCAACATGATCATTCCAGAGTTTAAAGTCAACATAGCTACCTTGATCTGTTTTAAAATCAAAACATTCAAATTCCTCCACACTTAATTCTGAAAGCTTTATGTTTAAAAAATACTCAAAGATATGCTTTCCACTGACTTCACCCAATACTCCTTTATAAATATTGTTGAACATCGGTGGTGTCAAAATATGTTTAGATTTTGGAAAACTTGTTGCCCATCCAGATTTCGTAAATAGATCGCGTAATATTTTGATTTCCATTAATTCAGCAAGACGGGCTGAACGCTCACTAACTTCTTTTTCACCATACTCTTCAGAGAAGAAGATTTCTATATCTCTGTAGTCATTTTGTTCGGAGTAACGATATGAACATGAAGATTCTGGCAATTCAACATAAATGTTTCCCCAGTTTGTGTTATATGAATCTGTTTCTGAAACTGCTGGTTGACGAAGTACCTGTTCTCGAAGAGCTTGCCATTCTGCCACAGTTTCTGGTGTCCAAGGAGTTTTCAATTGTCGCTGGATATACGCCGTTGTCCGATTACTCCGTGATGATGCGCGATTTTGTGCTTCAATCCACTGATCAGCTTGTTCTGTATATTTCCCCGCAGATTCGAGAAGAGTATCATATTCATGAACTGTAATAACATCCTCCGGTAGAGAAACACGAGCAAGATGTTTTTGGATTGATGCATCAGCAAGAATATGAATAGTTTGAGCTTTCATATTTGTCCGGCATATTCGCCCTACAGCCTGAATGATTATTTTATTCACGAAACGCGCATAAGCATCAGTTTGATACAGATTACTATAATCTTCAGCACTTCGGTTGTACCTCTGTCTTCCAACATAACGAAAAAAAGCTTCATTCAGTTTGTTTTTGAAAATCCTGGGAGAAATAGCACCATTTTCAACAAAAAACTCTAACTGAAAAATATATTTTATGAAGCTTTGATTGTCAATGTCATTGTCATAGATATTTACAAGAAGATTCGTTGGACGATCAAGGTATATCCCGTTAATATCCATTTCAATTCGTTTTGGAAATTTATTAATATGTATAGGATTTAAAGATTGAGGAATCGGGTATTGGATGTTTTGACCTGATCCGATAGTTTGATAAGTAGAAATGATAAATCTGCGTTTTCCCTGTGCTAGTTCATGAGTTAGTTTTTCCTTATTTTCTTCAAACTGTTCGCTGCTGAGTACGACGACTATATCTGTTATGTCTTCGTTCGCTACATCACTCGTTTTCTCTACTAAGAGACTTGCATACTCGTGAAAAACATTTAGATCGAACAAGGAATCTCCACATTTAGGAAATTTATTAAAAAGAGAGAGAAATGCGTGACAGTCCCGATGTTCTAAAAAATATTTCCACGCAGTTAAAGTACGAACATATCGACAAAAAACATTCTCAATGCGGGATTTTTCCAAATTAGTGTATTGCAGTTTATTCCAGAGGGCTTGTGCTGCTTCTTGATCATCAAGAAGATGCTCAAGTTCATCAATAGCCTGTTGATGACAGTCAATTTTACAAAATACTGTGTTAATTGAGATACTATCATAACCCTCAATTGACTGATTATATGCATCTTTTAGTCTGTCAAGAGTTTTGCCTGTTAATCGCACAAATGTACTATCTAATTGTGCTTTCAAATACTCAAGATCGTAGTTTCCAATGTTGGTATAGAGTCCCGCAGTGGCAGAGATGCCAACAACCATTGCCTTAGAACACACGTTAACCAAAAACGATTCTGGTGTTTGGTTAAAGTTATACATATAAATTTTTGACAATGTATCGTGCTCATTGCTATCAACAATGTCATAATAACGAAAACCGTTGTCGTAGAAGCTTTGACGTTCAAGAGTGCTTTTTTCTGATCCTATGCCATAAGGCATATTGCCTTCCATAATGTTTTTTGTTAAAAATGCCACATTTTCACTATCAAGACGAAAATGATTGAGGACAGTTCGTATTGCCAACTCAAGGGGAAAAGTTTCTCGTATTAATTCATTTTCTTGTTTTAAATGACAATAATTATGGGCTAGATAGCCAATTCCTCTTTGAAAATAGCTCAAAAAACCTGAGATTTCGTTGAGTAGTGAACGAATATCTACACCAACTTTTTGGGATTTAGGCTCAACAGCCGTTATCCAATTTGAGCAATTTTCTAAGTCAGCAATAATTCTGATCGACTTATGGTGAGCATCCAGAACAGAATGAAACTGATAGTCATAGAACAGGAAATTTCTTTTCTTCGTTGAAAAATCTTCATGTGACTTGCATGTATGCTGAAGATTATACCTACTGAATATTGCTGTTGCTTTTTCACGAAGTTCATCAATTATTTGTGGTAGTGATGGCCAATTTTTTTTAGAAGTGGTTTGAGCATTCTTACGCCACATTGATTCTTTGATTAATCCTTGAGGGCACTCACTTTGTACAAGATGATTATGAATACTTAAAAATAAATTAAGAAGATCTATGCGATGTTGTAACCCTGAGTCAATGATATTCTTGAGGACAGTATCTTTAGTTGTATCAAATTCATCAATAAAAATAAGAGAATTTTTGATCAGACGGTCACATACGTGTAAATGATACGAACGCTCAATAAGTGTTGTATTCTTCAGAAAAAATTTATCCATACTCAAAAACAAAACTGTGCGTTCATCAGTAAATACAGCAGGATAAAGCTTTCCAATCCATTGATAATGCGGATCATCCTTGATTGCACTTAATCGCTCTTTTTTTGTTTTGAACTTATCTAGAGAATCTGTGATCGATTTCCGAAACTCAGGCTCAATTTGTTTTCTGATTTCAGATTTAAGAGATAATTGAACTTCTTTAGGGAGTTTATTTTTTGGGTTTGAGAGTGTTTGAATATAAGATTGAAGTTTGGAATACGTTGGATTTTTGAATTGCTCAGGAATTTCACTACTAACACTCAGTAAATTTTGTTTAATTGCATCAAGGTTAGAATCGATGAATAGAACATGTTGATCAAATTCTTCTTCTTTTTGATTCGCAATAAATCGTTCTTTAAGATCCTGAATTGGCAAATTCTTTTTTAAATTTGTTATAAAAAGAATTTTTCGATTTTGCGCAGCAAATTCTTCATAGTGTTCATAAATAAAATTAAGAACGCTGTGTGTTTTTCCAAATCCGGTTGGCATACTTAATAATAGCAGCCCTGATTTTAATTCGCCACAACAGTATTCGCTAAGTACTTTTTTCATGTTTTTGGATTTTTACCTCGGCTTCTCAATGTTTATTCAATATTGAAGTTAAGGTATAGGTTAAAGACTATACTAGGTTATCACAAAAACACTCATGAATTGCCATTGCAGAGGGAATTTTCATAAAGAAAAGATTAAGAAAAAATATATCGTAGGTTGGGGTTCCCCTTCTCCTCAGCTTGGTAGAAAGGGCTAAGAGATATAAAGCAGAAGCGGCTGCCCTTGGGTTAGGTAAACTTGCCTAACTTAAGCTACACCTCTTGCCAACTGACGACTTGTTGCTTGTTCCCCCCCCCTTCTTAAAAAATTTGCTAAAATCGGCCAAATTCATTGCCGTCCCCCCATGACCCAGCCCGTTCTTGATGTGCGCCATCTCTGCATTCAGTTTCCCAGCAGCACGACAACAACAGTAGCGGTCGATGACATTAGCTTTACCCTGCCTCGGGGCCAAACCTTGGGGATTGTGGGGGAATCGGGTTCGGGTAAATCGGTGACAGCTTTGGCAATTTTGGGGTTGATTCCTGCGCCGGGGCAGATTACTGAGGGGGAAATTTGGTTTTGTGAAAGTGAGGGTGAGCCGGTGGATTTGGTGAGGTTGCCGGAGGAGCAGCGCCGTCTCTATCGGGGTAAAGCGGTGGCGATGATTTTTCAAGACCCGATGAGTTCCCTCAATCCGGTGTTTACGATTGGTTTTCAATTGACGGAGGCGATTCGTTTGCATCAGCAGGTGGGGAAATCTGAGGCGCGACGACGGGCGATCGCCGCCCTTCAGGAAGTCCGGCTTTTACCCCAGGATGACGCGCTCCAAGCCCAAGCCACAGAGATGGCAACCCATGATTGGGGACGGATGCAATGGGTGAATGCACAGAAGCGGGAGATTTTAGAGCGTTATCCCCATGAGTTATCGGGGGGACAACAGCAGCGGGTGATGATTGCAATGGCGATCGCCTGTAATCCCACCCTTTTAATTGCCGATGAACCCACCACGGCCTTAGATGTCACGGTGCAGGCCAGTATTTTGCAACTGTTGGCGGATTTATGCCGCTCCCGTCAAATGTCTTTGGTGTTTATTACCCACGATTTAGGCGTGATTGCGGAGGTGGCGGATCAGGTGGCGGTGATGTATCGGGGGAAAATTGTTGAGTGCGATCGCGTCCAGACCCTTTTCCAACAACCCCTACACCCCTACACCCAAGGGTTGCTGGCCTGTCGCCCCCGCCTCGATGTTTCCCAAAGCTATCTGCCCACCGTGGCGGATTTCCTGGCGGGGAAGGTAGATCGCAGCACTGAGGTGATCAACGAACCCACACCCCCCGTGGAGCCTCTCGCCCGCCAGCCCCTGCTCCGGGTGGAAAACCTCACCGTGGGCTTTCCCATTAAGGGCGTACTGGGTTGGGAACGCCGCTATTTTATGGCGGTAAATGATCTTTCCTTTGAGGTTTACGCAGGGGAAACCTTAGGGTTAGTGGGGGAATCCGGTTGTGGTAAATCGACCTTAGCCCTAACCCTATTGCGCCTCACGCCGGAACTGGCCGGTAGTATTTATTTTGATGGCCAAAATATCACCCACGCTCAAGGCGCGGCCCTGAAAGCCCTCCGCCACCAAATGCAAATCGTCTTTCAAAACCCGTACAATTCCCTCAATCCCCGTATGGCGGTGGGGAAGGCGATTATGGAGCCGTTACAGATCCATGGCCAGGGGAAAACAAAGGCGGATTATCGCAATCGGGCCGCCTATCTGTTGGAGCGGGTGGGACTGGATCCGGGGATGATGAACCGCTTTCCCCATGAGTTTTCCGGGGGGCAGCGGCAACGGATTTGTATTGCCCGCGCTTTAGCCCTCAATCCCCGCTTTATTATCTGCGATGAATCGGTTTCGGCGTTGGATGTGTCGGTACAGGCTCAGGTGTTGAACCTATTGAAGGAGTTACAGCGGGAATTTGGCTTGACGTATATTTTTATTTCCCATGATTTAAGCGTGGTCAAGTTTATGAGCGATCGCATCATGGTGATGAATAAGGGCAAAATCGAAGAAATTGATCGCGCCGACCAAATCTACACCAACCCCCAAACCGACTACACCAAACAACTGATCGCCGCCATCCCGGCAGGCCTATAAAAAAAACCCCTTTTTTAAGGGGGTTAAATTTCAGAACCTTTTAAGGGGGTTAAATTTCAGAACCCCCCCTTTTTAAGGGGGGGCAGGGGGGGATCTCGCTTCGTTTCCATACCAGGATCCCCCCGGCTACGCCGACCCCCTTAATAAGGGGGTTGAATTAACCCCCCCTTTTTAAGGGGGGCAGGGGGGGATTCTACACCAACACCGGCTCCGGCAACGGCCAACGCTCCACCGCTTTACCAATGACTGCCAACTCCGTCATCAACCGCTCAAACCGCTCCGGCGTGAGAGATTGGGGGCCATCGGAGAGGGCTTTAGCCGGGTTGGGGTGGACTTCAATCATTAACGAATCTGTCCCCGCCGCAATACAGGCTTTGGCCATTGCCGGGACATATTCCCAGCGACCCGTGCCATGGCTGGGGTCGAGCATGATCGGTAGGTGGGTGAGCGATCGCAGCACCGGCACAACGGCAATATCCAACGTGTTCCGGGTATAGGAGCGGTCGAACGTCCGCAAACCCCGTTCACAGAGAATTACATTGGGATTCCCCGCCGCCAGAATATATTCCGCCGCCATCAGCCATTCATCAATCGTGGAGGACATCCCCCGCTTGATCAGCACCGGCTTATCCTGCGCCCCCACCTTTTTCAAGAGGGCAAAATTTTGCATATTTCGCGCTCCCACCTGGAGCACATCCGCCACTTCCGCCACCTTCTCCACATCGGCGGTATCCATCACTTCCGTGATAATGCCCAACCCAGAAGCATCCCGGGCCGCCGCTAACAGGCCTAAAGCACTTTCGCCATGGCCTTGGAAAGCATAGGGAGAGGTACGGGGCTTATAGGCCCCACCCCGGAGGAACTTCGCACCAGAGGCTTTCACCGCCTGGGCTGTGGCAATGATCATCTCTTCATTTTCCACAGAACAGGGGCCAGCCACAACCACAACAGGGTGATGCTCACCAAAGGCCACCTTACCGCTGGGGGTACTGACCCAAACTTCACTGGCTTCGCCGTGGCGGTACTCGCGGCTCGCCCGCTTGTAGGGCCGTTCCACCCGCAACACCGTTTCAATCCATTCGCTACGCTCTTGAAGCTGTTGCTCATCCAAATCAGCGGTATCTCCCACGAGGCCAATCACCACCTTATGTTTTCCGACAATCCGCTCCGGCGTTAAGCCCCAGGCTTCAAAATCTTCACAAAGGCGATCCACTTCAGCTTCCGGTGAACCCACACGCATCACAACAATCATGATGTAATCCTTCCTGTATTACTTGCAAATAAGAGAACAGTTAAAGCCTATTGTGGCATTGCTGCGGGGCAAACAGGCTGTGATATTGCTTTACAATCGCAGGGGGCGATCGCCCCGCTCCACGATGTTAAGAGAGATCCGGGTTCTGCTTGGCCGCCTTCGCCGTGCGCCGGGCCTCCCGCAGGGCCTCAAACAGACGCTTACCATTGAGGGTAAATTCCTGCCAACCGAACCAGCCCCCCACTCGGTCTTCATCCCATGACGTAGACAAAATGCCATAGCTCAAACCCACCACACCAGAGCCAAACAGCCCCAAGGTTGCCACAAACACCCCATAGGGGGGAACATCAAACCAACCATGGCTGACCACCCAATAAAAGATAAAAAAGCTCAAAATTCCCAAGCCAGAGGGAACGCCACAAAACAAAGCCATGCGCCGAATCATCCGCCGACTGACAACATCAGGAATGGCAGAGAGGGAGGCAGCTTCCCGACTGGCGGCACTGACTTGAGGGGGATTCGGGGCGGGGCGTTTAGCTTTTTTATCCCGCTTTTTGCGCGGTTCAAAGGGCAGATTTGTGCGGGAGGATTCTTCAGGCATGATCCAACAGATAAAGGTTAGCGACGGATGCCCAAACGGCCGATCAAGGCTTGATAGTGAGCATAGTCATGGGTTTGGATATAGTTCAGCAACCGCCGCCGTTGGCCAATCAGTTTGAGCAGGCCCCGTCGAGAGGAATGGTCTTTTTTATTGGTTTTGAGGTGAGTGGTGAGGTTGTTGATTCGCTCCGTAAGAACCGCCACTTGGATATCCGAGGAACCTGTGTCGGTGTCGTGGGCTTGGTATTCAACAATCAGTTGTTGTTTGCGCTCTTGGGTAATGGTCATGAATTCAAGGGGATTAATCGATTGCAACAGAGATTGATCATTCTATCATCTCTCACGAGGGTAGGGGAAGATCCCCCCTGCCCCCCTTAAAAAGGGGGGTTCAAGAGTACACCCCCTTTTTAAGGGGGTCGGCGCAGCCGGGGGGATCCTGGTATGAAAACGAAGCGCGATCGCCTCCGCCCGATACAAACAGCAAAACGGTCATCGCGGGGATGACCGTCCAGGGTTTCAAGGCCCAAAGCGACTTATTTTAAGCCAGTGTTCGTGCCTTGCTTACCCGTGGCGAGTTCAACTTTGAGGATAGTTCCCCCCATTTTCATGATCCGTTGTTGTTCACGGAACCAATTATCGTAGGGTACTAACTTAGTAAAGTAGGTATTTTGTAATTCTCGCTGAGTCCGGATACGGGTTTGGCTTGGTACGCAAGCCGTCACGCGGAACATACGCATAGGTCAGTTTTCCTGCTTGTGAAAAATGTTTTTGATATGGCAAAGTCCGAGGGTTGGTCAGTCAATACTAGATTGTCAAAACTCATCTTGAGCCAGATAGACAAGCTTTTTCTCTAGCACTCACTGACTAACCACCCGAACTGTTGTCATCAATCGGAACAAGTCCCGACGCTGTTGTTAGCTCAAGCCAGAGCAGATGTAGTCGAAGTACACGCCCATTTCTTTGCCAGCATCAGCACCGACCAAGCTAGCGGTGACTTCTTTCATGGCTTGGATGGCTTGCACGGTGGCAGCCACGGGTACACCTAAGGAGTTGTAGGTTTCTTTCAAACCGTTGAGCACGCGCTCATCGAGGATGGAAGGATCGCCAGCCAACATCGCATAGGTGGAATAGCGGAGGTAGTAGTCCAAGTCGCGGATGCAAGCAGCATAACGACGGGTGGTGTACATGTTACCACCGGGACGGGTGATGTCAGAGTACAGCAGGGACTTAGCCACAGCTTCTTTAACGATTCCGGCGGCGTTGGCGCTGATTACGCTAGCGGCGCGGACACGGAGTTGACCGCTTTGGAAATAGCCTTTGAGCTTTTCTAAAGCAGAGTTGTCAAGGTACTTGCCTTGAACGTCAGCAGAGTTGATAACAGCGGTAATTGCGTCTTGCATCGTTTTTTCCTAGGTCTGGATCGATTAAGTTATAGAGTCTTTCACAAGCAATGGAGCGGGAGCTAGGGGTTTGAGACCGCCAGCGAGTCACCCGTTCTACTGCATTGCACCGACAACATAGTCGAAATAGGTCGAAGCTTCAGCAGCATCATCCGCAGACATCATTCCGGAAGCAACTTCCTTCATTTTGTTAACGCTCAGTGCAACGGCTTCAATGGGGGTTCCCAAGGAGCGGTACATTTCACGAACTCCAACCAGACCGATTTCTTCGATGGGGGTGACATCACCAGCAACCACACCGTAGGTGATCAGGCGCAGGTAGTAGTCCATGTCCCGCAGGCAGGTGGCGGTCATTTCCTCGCCGTAAGCGTTTCCACCGGGGGAAACTACGTCAGGGCGCTGTTGGAACAGTTTGTCCCCAGCTTCTTTGACGATGCGCTCGCGGGATTCGGTGAGGGTCTGAGCGATGCGCAGACGGGTTTCACCACTGGTAACGAAGGCTTTGATGCGGTCTAGCTCACCGGGGCTGAGGTAGCGAGCTTCTGCATCGGCATTCACGATGGATTTCGTGACGATACTCATTCTCTAGGATTCCTCCAAAAAAGTTTAACCAGGTTTAATGCTTAAACTGGTGTTTATAAAATAGGCGAGGTTCTGCGACGGAATCGACAGGAACCTTACCGGATTCATTTTGCGGCATGGCGTTGACGTTCGTTGTTAATCGTTAATATTTTGTAACGTTTTGCTCATTTTTGAGGATCAGGGGCGGATTTATTGGGGAAATCGCTCGATAATGCCGCCACCGAGGAGGCGATCGCCCTCATACAGCACCGCTGCTTGCCCTGGGGTGATGCCAAATTGCGGTTCATCAAAGACGAGTTTGATCCGGTCATCCCCAAGGGGGATCACTGTAACAGGGACGGCGGGGGAGCGGTAGCGCACCCGGCCAAAGCATTGGAAGGGGGCAGTGGGGGCGGGGATGGAGACCCAATTAAGGCGAGTAACGGTGCATTCCGGCTCGGTGGCTTCTTCCCGGCTGCCGACGATAACACGATTCATGACGGGATCGAGTTTCATCACATAGAGGGGGTCGGGGGCAGAAACCCCTAAACCTTTACGTTGGCCGATGGTGTAATGGTGGATGCCGCTGTGGGTTCCCAGTACCTGGCCGTCGGGGGTGACGATTTCCCCCTGTTTGGGGGTGATGTGTTGATCGAGAAAGGTTTGCATGGAGCCATGGGCCTCGATCAGGCAAAGATCTTGGCTTTCAGGCTTTTCGGCGGTGGTGAGGTGGTATTGGTTGGCGAGGCGGCGGGTTTCTTCTTTGGTGACTTCCCCCAAGGGAAACAGGGTATGGGCCAGCATTTCCTGGGTGAGGTCGTAGAGGAAATAGGATTGGTCTTTGTTGAGGTCGAGGGCGCGGAGGAGTTGGTAGCGATCGCTCCCCGGATCATATTGAATGCGGGCATAGTGGCCGGTGGCGATGCGATCGCACCCCCATTCCGTTTGGGCATAGGTGAGCATCGGGCCAAATTTAACGGCGCGATTGCATTGGGAGCAGGGCAGGGGGGTGATTCCCGCTTCGTAGCCAGAAACGAGGTAGTTAACAATTTCCGCAGTAAACAGATCCCGACTATCAACGACGTGATAGGGGATATCCAGTTGTTCACAAATTTTCGCCGCGTCCACCATCCCTTCAGAGCAGCATTGCCCCTTACCTTTCATCAACCAAAGGGTAAGGCCAATCACCTCATAGCCTTGATGATGAAGGAGGGCAGCGGTGACTGAACTATCCACGCCCCCCGAAAGTCCGACGACTACCTTGCTCATTGTCGTTTCCTGTCAAAATTCACGGTGTTGATCTAGATACGCTGAGACGCGATCCACCCTTCATTATGGCTTATTTGTTCAGTTGGTATTTGATCCAAGCTGCGATCGCACACCCATCGCCGCTGGTGGATGCGGGATATCGAGGAGATGTAGTGACGAACCGTTGGAGGGTGGAGCAGACCTTGGGGTAGCTCAATCCCCATCACCGATTGAGTAGGAACGACAAACCGTTACCGGAAGTTGCGGAGTGAGCAATCGATGTGATGATTCACTGGATGCTGCGTTCTCTCGCTTCTTCTTAATCTTTCTTTTTCAATAGCCTTTTACCCTTATAATTTCAAGTGATAAAATTTTTGTCAAGCTGATCAGCGCCAAAGCCCTTACTGTAACGAGAGCCGCGTAGAAATTAAAAATGACGACCCGCCGAATGGGCTTTCATCGATTAGTATTAATAACAGTGATGAGAATTTAAGGAATGAAAGGTATTGTATTGGCAGGAGGCTCAGGTAGTCGTCTATACCCCATCACTTTGGGGACATCTAAACAACTGCTACCCGTCTATGATAAACCCCTGATTTACTATCCCCTATCAGTCTTAATGCTTGCTGATATTCGGGAAATCTTGGTCATTACCACCCCGCAAGATCAAGAAAGTTTTCAGCGTCTCCTCGGAAATGGGCATCAGTGGGGATTAAATCTCAGCTACGCTATTCAACCCCAACCCGAAGGATTAGCCCAAGCCTTTCTGATTGCTGAATCTTTCATTGGTGAAGATACAGTTTGTTTAGTCTTGGGGGACAACATTTTTTATGGGCAAAGCTTCAGCACACAGTTACATCGCGCCGTTAATATCACGAATAGTCAGGGTGGAGCGACCATTTTCGGCTATGCGGTCAAAGATCCCCAACGTTTTGGAGTCGTGGAATTTGATCATCAAGGGCAAGTATTATCGATTGAAGAAAAGCCTCAACATCCACGGTCTAATTATGCTGTCACCGGGCTATATTTCTATGACCATCACATCATTGACATTGCCAAGCAGATTAAACCCTCACCCCGAGGCGAACTAGAAATTACCGACGTACATCAAGTCTACCTCCAACAAGGTAGGTTACGGGTAGAGTTACTCGGTCGTGGTTTTGCTTGGCTCGATACCGGAACCCATGATAGCTTATTGGAGGCTTCCCAGTTTGTTCAAACCATTGAGCATCGCCAGGGCTTGAAAGTGGCCTGTCCAGAAGAAATTGCCTACCACAAGGGTTGGATTACTTCAGAGCAACTAGCCGTGATGGCAGATAAACTAGCCAAAAATGGCTATGGTAACTATTTATCCCAATTATTAGCAATAATTACACCATGGAAGTAATATCAACTCAATTGCCGGAAGTGAAACTGATTTCACCCAAGGTATATTACGATAACCGAGGATTTTTTGTGGAAACTTTTCAATGCGATCGCTATGCAGCCCACGGTATTGGGCCGCAGTTTGTACAAGATAATTTATCCTATTCTCGGAGAGGCATTTTACGGGGTCTGCACCTTCAGTATCCTCACCCTCAAGGAAAACTAGTCTCTGTATTGCAAGGAGAAGTCTTTGATGTGGCAGTAGATATACGAGTCGGTTCACCTAATTTTGGGCAATGGGTCGGCGAAACCCTCTCAGCAAAAAATAAACGTCAACTCTGGATACCAGAAGGATTTGCCCATGGTTTTTGTGTCATGAGTGATGCAGCATTACTTACTTATAAATGTACAAATTTTTACCACAAAGAAACGGATATGAATTTACGCTGGGATGATCCTGATATCGGTATAGCTTGGCCAATTAGCAACCCAGAGCTTTCAAATAAAGATGCCCAAGCCCCCTATCTCGCTGACATAAAATCTGCTCAACTCCCTCCCTATTACCCAAAATTTTCATGAATCAATCCTCTATTTCCGTTCTACTTGTAGGGGCTGGGGGACAATTAGGGCAGGCTTTAAAGGCAACCGCTCCCCCCCAAGTGCAAATTCAAGCCTTCAACCGTCAGCAGTTGGATATTAGCGATCGCGCAACCGTCATTGACCTAATCACTGAAGCCAAACCCAATTGGGTCATCAATGCAGCCGCTTATACGGCTGTTGATCAAGCAGAAAAGGAACCCGATTTAGCCTTTACCATCAATGGAGATGCCCCTAGTTATTTAGCACAAGCTGTGGATAAAGTGGGAGGACGCTTATTACATATTTCCACAGATTTTGTTTTTGATGGCAAAGCCTCAAGTCCCTATCAACCGGACGATATGCCTAACCCTCTCAGTGTTTATGGTGAGAGTAAACTCGCTGGAGAGCAACAAATATTGCATATCCTCGGAGAGCAGAGCCTCATTGTTCGGACTGCCTGGGTGTACAGCGTCATCAACCGCAATTTCGTGTCTACCATGCTGAGGCTGATGAAGACCCGAGATGAAGTGCGAGTGGTCGTGGATCAGGTCGGTACACCCACTGCAACCGACACTTTAGCTGAAGCTCTGTGGCAATGCATCGCTCAAGATGTACAAGGCATTTATCACTTTACTGATGCGGGTGTTGCGAGTTGGTATGATTTAGCCGTGGCAGTACAACAATATGGTTGTCAGTTAAATTTGCTGGATCGAGTTGTACCTGTGCAGCCGATTTCCACCCTGGAATTTCCCACCCTAGCCAAGCGTCCCAGCTATTCTGTATTGGATAAATCTCGTACTTGGAAGCAGCTAGCAATCACCCCTTGCCATTGGCAAGCAGCATTGTATAAAATGCTTCAAACTTTGAGCCTGATGGATCGACCATAGATCAGTCAGCAGAAAAACTCTTCTAGCTTAATTTTCTAATATTTCAAAAATCATTTTTTAGTTTTTATCAAATACAGATAGCTATCTTCATCACCAACGATACTCCCTTTAAAAGTTGCAAGCAGCGAAAGGTCAGAAGACTCTTCAATAGATAGAGGAGTATTGGCAATGAATAGAGAATTTTGACTACGGCGAGAAACTTCTTCTTGAACTCTAAATACCGCGTCTTCCATAGTAATGGGTTCACGCTTGTTATCCCATAAAACAAATGTTCCAAATTCATTGCGATTAGGATAATAGATTTCTTGATGTAGATAAGCAGGAAATGTTGCAGCCCACCAATCCGGAAAACCAGAAAGGAAAAAATCTTCTTGCACATCTTTTGTTTTAATGAACTGTGAAGCTTCTTGAGCAGTAGAAAAAGGATGGGCTAAATCTATCCCCCAGGCATAAACACCAGAAATAAAATGGCAAACCAGTAAACCTGTAATTAGTGCTTCTTTTTGTTTTTCAAAAGTAGATAATTTGAAATTGAAAAAATTAAATAATCGATCAATCTTTTGATCTAAAAATTCCCATGAAAAAAAGACTCTATAATACTTGGCAATCCATAGACACGCTATAAATACAATCCAAACATGACCATAATGGCGTGCCGATGCAGTATATTTCGTATAGTTGAAAATTAATATAGTACCTAAGGTAGAGAGATAAATCAGCAGTGTAATAGGGTTACGAATCAAACATAAAATAGAGAAGCAAAGTAATGGGAAAAATAAAGGAGCTTGCCCCCAAATACCGATAATATATTGATGCCAAAATTTCACTTTTAATGCAGGAATTGGAACAAGGGATTTGTATAAAATTGCTAGGCTAGATGCTAATCGGTTAATGTCAAAATGAAAAAGCCAACCTTGAACATTTGCACGATCAGCAGGAGCAAGAAATTGCATTTGAGCCAATGCAATGGCTATGCCTAAAATAACTATTGCCAGGTATATGATGAGTTTTGGATTGTTTCGCTGTTCCAAAATCGAACTATTTAACATTTGATTTTGAGAATTTTCTTTTTGTAACCAAGGCCAAATGATCAATTCAATACTTAAGCCTAAGAGTATTGAAAATGCGACAATTAAAGTATAAAATGAAACATTTGCCATTGCTGCTAGTGTTATCGAAATAGCAAAATAGTTGCGGCGGCGATCAGTGATTAGCTTGCAACACCAAAAGGTTAGTAGTATTCCCAGAGCATAACTGCGGCTCACTAAGGCATATTCAAAGAAAGGAAAATAGCCAAAACTAAATAAAACAATCTGAAGGCGGGTAAAAGGACTATACAAACTAACTAAATAAACAGATCCTGTTGCCAGCAGGACGTGAAAAATCTGCATGGCGATCGCATTGTTTGTAATCCGAGTTAGTCCATAAACACAGATATACCAAAGGCTAGGATGCCCATCATATCGCATTTGATAAATCAGATCTAATAGAGATTCACTTTTTTGGCCAACAAGCCAAGTATGAAGCTCATCTCGCCACATTTCATGATTTAAAATGCCTAAAAAAGCTAGGCTGAAAAAAACCAGACTAAGAATGATAGAGAATCGAACTTTATCCTTATACTGAATTTGGGAGTTCATAGGATATTCAAAAAAGTTCATAGGATATTCAAAAAAGTATGATACAAAGGGTGTTATTGGATGGCAAAAAATGAGGAGGGGATTATAAATTAACTACTCTTTTTTGAAATCCCGACGTGCAACAACAATACACTGATAGCCTAATAGTTTAGGAAAAAGATAAGTAAAGAAAGCAAGAATACGATTCAATAAAATCATTATTTTATTTCGGGGATGTAGGCCCAATACTAATTCAATCGGCATTACTGTCATCATTTCCTTGATGACTTGATAGCCATTTTCTTCTAGAAGCTTTCTGATTGTTTTGCGGGTGTAGAAACGATAATGAGTACGATCAAGAATTCCTCGTTCGGTATAATTCCAAGATCCAAAGAGAAGACTAAGGCGCACGGTAATGTTTGCAACGTTAGGGACTGAAACAATCAGTCGTCCGTGGTGATCTAAAACTTTTTGACAGTCTTTGAGTAGTTTTTCGGGATGATATAAATGCTCTAGAATGTCTGGCAAAAGAACTGTATCAAATTTTTCTTCCGGGAGATCAGATTGAACTGTGTTGCTAGAATAGCCTAATCGATGCCAAGCTTCAGATAATCCTTTTTGCAGATCGGCTTGAATGTAATATTGGAAAGTATCAATATTTTTTGGCTTAACAAGAATGTCAATTCCTGATACTTGATTGTGATGAGATAATGTTGCGGCAAGAAATCCATGGCCACATCCGATATCTAAAACTCGATGTCCAGATCCCACGAGACGCGAGAAAAGATAGTGGCTAGAATATTTACTCTCCTTAAAAGGATATTTAACAAAAAATTCTTGATATTCGGGATGTTTTCTGATTGAGCGAACTGTTTGTTTGTAGCGAATGACTGAGCGAAATACATCCTTCGCATATTTCAATCCATTCACATGACAGATTTCTGTGCCGTAATAAGTTGGAATGGGAACTTCGTGAATTCTAAAATGATGATGGTTTAGTTTGATAATGATTTCTGTATCAAAGTGAAAATCATTGGTCATGGCAGAAAAATCGAGTTGACTTAATGCGGCTATACTATAGGCACGGTAGCCACTATGAAATTCTGTGAGATTCATATTCAGTGACCAATTTTCAAACTGAGTTAGGATTTTGTTGCCAATATATTTATAGAGGGGCATTCCTCCTTTGATTGCTCCTCCGTACTGTGTCATCATCCGAGAACCAAATACGGCATCGGCCTGGTCTGTCACGAGTGGGTGATATAAATGAGCTAGTATTTCTGGGGCATACTGACCATCGCCATGTAATAAAACGACAACATCAAATCCTTTTTCAATAAAATATTGATAGCCTAGTTTTTGATTGCCGCCGTAGCCTAAGTTTTGAGGGTTTTGAAAGATTTTTAGGTTATGAACTTTTGCTTTTTGTTGATAGCCTAATCCGAGTTCATAGGTATGATCTTGACTGGCATCATCGAAGATGACAACTTCTTCAACATTATTCCATACATCTTCAGGGATGCGATTCAATACTTTGGCAAGGGTTGAAACGGCATTGTAAGCAACGATGAGTATGCCAATACGTTTATTATTGTTGTTGGCGGATACTGTGATGTTTGATGCAAGCAAATTTTGTTTTTTAGAATAAAGTTCAGTATTCATGGAAATTATGGGTATTGATTTTTTAATCTGTTGTTCTCGACAATGATTTTTCAAAAGATAACACTAGAAAAATTTAAATTGGTTTGAGGTTAATATCATTAAGCTTTAAAAGGATGTAGAGAGAGGTTCTGATGGAAGTGATTACGACCAAAAAATAAACTCTCGTGAGCAAGGGTAGCAAAATTTGAGCACAATTGCAACCCCATTTTGGGTTCCATGGAGCTAGGCTGTTTTTTGTGGCCCTCTTCCTGATCGCTTTTGTGCCAAAACCGTTGATCTTGCTGGACTTGTCACTGTCTGGGGAGGCCGTGCTATCTGGTATGGTGGGGAAGTCTGGTTTTGTTCAAGGTGAATCTTGGCGATCGCT
Organism: Spirulina sp. CCNP1310; assembly: GCF_034932185.1. Taxonomy (NCBI): domain Bacteria; kingdom Bacillati; phylum Cyanobacteriota; class Cyanophyceae; order Spirulinales; family Spirulinaceae; genus Spirulina; species Spirulina sp. CCNP1310. The sequence goes on from NZ_JAYGHW010000092.1 coordinate 39,405, forward strand.
CTCCTTGGCGAGGGTTTTGCGGTATTCGGCAGCTTCTGCAATTTTAGTAAATTGAATTTCAGATTTGCCATTGATTAGCTCTTGATCAATTTCCTTGACAGCTTTCACAATTTCATCTAGAGAAACCTTGAAAAATTCTTTGCGATTATTGATCTGATTTACTCTTTTGTGTTCAAAATATTTGTGCAGGTTTGATTCTAACGCAGGTGCATTTTTAGAATAGATCATGGCATGAATATCAAAGGGAAACGGCACAGAAGCACTACTCAACTCTTTAACGCGATCAACGGGGTCTAAGCGTCGTGTCATACCAATTTTATAAACATTATCCCCAAATGATCCCAAGTTGGAAATGATGTAAACATGACCTGATTTTGTCATTTGGGCTTGAGAGATAGCCCGCTCTTTATTGTTTCCGGCTTCTTGCACGCGCTGCTGTAATTCTTCGATCTGCTTTAATAGGGTTTCTTGAGCTTTGCCGGTGGCCGATTCAATTTCTTTGCGTGCCTTTTCTAATGCTTTTTGATAGCGCAACTCTTCTTTTTCAGCATCCTCTTTGGCTTTCTCTATTTCACGCAAAGCCTTTTCTTCTTCACGCATTTGCTCACGAATTGCTCGCTGTTCTTCCTGCTCTTGTTGTTTCTTCTCTTGATATTCATGGGTCAGATAGAGTTCTTGTAATTTCAAATTCAGGAAGTTAGCTGTAATTTCGCAGTGTGTTGAAACAGATACCTTGTTCAAGCTGTCATAGGCTTTCTGGATACGATTTTCCATGGTTTGAATGTTGTTGTATTTAACCTTCATTACCGCAGCATCACACTCACCATTAAAGGCCCGCAAAACAAGTTTAATAAAATCATCGGTCATTTTTTTGCCTTGCTTCTCACTCCCTTGGACTGTCCAAGATGTATGACAAATAACCGCTATTTTATTTTTGATCATTTGTTTCTGTTGGGAGCGAATTTCATCTAATCGATTTTTATAAAATTCAGACTCTTGAAAATCATATTTTGATTCATAAAATCCAGATCCTTCGATGATATTTTTTTCTTCAAGAGCTTGAAATTCCGCTTTTAACAATGAAATTTCAAAAGACAGGTTTTCTCGCTCCGCTTTCCCTTTCTGTCGAAGTTGCTCAATGCTTAAATTCAGATTTTCAATTTCATGATCAAGCTCGGCAATGTTCTTGGCTCTTGATAATATACCTTGATATGTCTTGATGCTTAAATTCAGATTTTCAATTTCATGATCAAGCTCGGCAATGTTCTTGGCTCTTGATAATATACCTTGATATGTCTTGATTTTTTGAACAAGACTGTTGATTTCTGAATTTAGCTTTTGAAGTTTATCTTCTCTGGAAATGGGATCACCATAGGCAATGTTAAGCCTCTTGAATCTCGTTTCAACGTCGCTAAGGCGTTTTTTAATATTGGAAGCCTCTTCGCTAAGGCGTTTTTTAGTGTCGGAAGCTTCTTTTTTGACGCTTTCGAGATTTTGGAATGCTAAAAACCAACCTGCGACACAGACGCAGGATAACAGAAAAAACAGGTAAGCCATTCTAATTATTCTCTAGACAGTAAAAAATTCAAGAAATTGAGAGAGTGAAGGACGCTTGACTGTGGCAACCATCAAAGCGACTATTATAACCGCCATTTTAGTCATTCGGTAGAGTAGCCTGCAATTGCGCTACCACTTGGTTTAAGCCCACCGAATTAGAGGCTTTGAAGAGAAAACGATCGCCCCCCTTCATCATTTCTCGCACCGCCATGATCACTTCCTGATGACTCTGACAGGCAAACCCAAACCCCGCACCCGTGAGAATCTCCTCCGCCTCCGGATCATCCAGTAAAACAATTAACTCATCAATCCCCAAATCCCGCACCACCTGGCCCACCCCGCCATGTAACCGGGGGGAATCATCGCCTAACTCCTTCATCGTCCCTAAAACCGCAATGTGGCGCATTCCCGGCGTAGCCTTCAGCAACTTTAACGCCGCCACCATCGACTCATAACCCGCATTGTAGGTTTCATCCAATAACGCAATATCCCCCGGCAAATCAAGGCGGCGCGATCGCCCCCCCGGTAGATCCACCGTGATCCCCCCCTGGAGGCGTTGCCAATCGAGGCCGAGGATTTGGGCGACAGCAAGAGCCGCTAAATAGTTGGAAGCATTATGTTCCCCCGGTAAAGGTAAAGGGAAATCAACACCGCCCACCCGCAGCGTTTCAGTATTGACCATTTCCCCCCGCAAATCCCCAGCGGTGAGGCCATAGGTGAGGGTTTCCCCCTGCCAAAATTGGGGAGCCGTCGCCATAAGACGGGCATTGTCCGCATTGAGGAGGGCGATACTATTGCGGGGCATCGTGGCGAGGAGTTCACATTTCGCATTGGCGATCGCCTGCTCCGACCCCAACCGCCCAATATGCGCCGTCCCCACATTCGTAATTAAGCCAATCGTCGGGATCGCAATTTCCGTTAACTCCGCAATTTCCCCCGGCCCCCGCATCGCCATTTCAATCACCCCATAATCATGCTCCGGGGTGAGGTCTAACAGCGTTTTCGGCACACCAATTTCATTGTTGTAATTCTTCGCAGTTTTGTGAACCTTGCCGTATTGCCCTAAAACTGCTGCAATTAACTCCTTCGTTGTCGTTTTCCCCACCGAGCCGGTAATGCCGATGATCGGAATCTCGAACTGTTGCCGCCACCATTGCCCCAACTGCTGATAAGCCCGCAACGTATCCGCCACTTGGAACTGTGGGATCGGTAGATCCGCCACCGGCTCACTCACCACAGCGGCGATCGCCCCCCCCGCTGCCGCATTCGTTACAAAATCATGACCATCAAACTTTTCCCCCTTGAGGGCAATGAATAGCTCTCCCCCCTTGAGGTTGCGGCTATCGGTGGTGATGGTGGCGATGGCTTCCGGCCCCACCGCCGCCGCTCCTATCAGCTTGGCTTGAAGGAGAGAAGCAAGCTGATCTAGAAAGAATTGCACCGTCATAGGGGTTAGGGGGTGATAGGGACGAAAGACTTGGATTTCCGGAGGCTAGCCTAGCGAGGGGGGGCGATCGCTGTCAAGGTTTCCCCCGATCCGTGATTATACCGAACGGTTCCCCCAGAGTTCAGGCTATGATCAAAGATAGGGATCGTTGACGGGTCATCATGGATTGATCCAAGACAAGTAGCGAAAAGAGTGATCTATGGTGGAGATGTGACACAAGCCAACTACAGGATTAACCCTGATCGTAGGAAAATTCAGCACGAATTGCTATAAAAGACAGGGAGGCCCTTTGGTGACAATGTTGATGAACCCTGATGCCACAACCAGCGATTATGAGCAAATGGTGACAGACCACCTGCTCTATGCTGTACAAACTGAGTCACCGGAAGATCTCCTTGATCGCTTTCGTCGTTTGTTCATTGGCGGCCGTAGCTACGAACCCCTCGAAGTGCGGGACGCGCTGGAGAAAATCGCCTGTGTGAAGGGGTCTGACGAATTTTTCCCCTTCCTGCTCAACCGCTGCTGTCACATCCTGATCAACCGCTGGCAAATGCAACCCAATACCCGTTGGGCCATTTCCGAATTGGTGGAGCAACTCAAATTTATCCCCCCCGTCGGCAATACCTACGCCCGTGGCCCTCGCCGTCTGCGCCAATTGATGCATGATTTCCGCACAACGGAGCAATACCTCACCTTGCAACGCCTAGCGACGGTGATCAGCAACACCAACGAAGAGCAGGGCAAACTCCGCCCCCGTCGCCCCAGCGATGACAACGAGCGCCTCGTGGGGCAATTGATTAACCGTTACCCCTACCTCTATGAGCATTGTTTATTGAGTCAAGATAGTAGCTATGAAAATCAGCAAACGGTGCGATTAATCCGGGATAAGTTACAAAGCCAGTTTGAATTAGATCTTTCCCATTATGTCACTTATCAAATGCGGCTCAAGGATGCCAAATCAACAGGGCGGATTATCCACCCCGTCGATAATCCCACATTGTTGAGCGATCGCGAATTGGGCTATGCCCTCAAGCACTTTGTCGGTCGGGTCAAGGGGAATCAAACCTATCATGATATGGCTAAAAGCTTTCTCACCCATAGCTTACAAGCCCGCTCTTATCGGATCTTTAAAGAAGATCTTTATGAATATTTAGTGGATTCTGTTGATCCTCGCTACGGTAAGCAAAAATTTAATGAAAAGCTCTACGAACGTTTACAAACGACGCTCCCCCGCTACGACTTGCAAAAACCCAATGATACCCTCCTATTGCGCACATCTAGCCATCTACTCAATTTTTTAGTGGTGGAAAGTCCCCAACGGCCCAATCATTATGTTTTTGTGGATTTAGTCACCAATTTAGGCCCAACACCGACAGTGACGTTATTGTTGAAAATTACGCTGTTGTGTCATCAGGTGAAGCCCTCTTTAGAAAAACGCTTTGCCATTTTGTTTAGCCATTATGAAACCTCCACCGAAGAGGGGGTTCCTTGGTTGGTGCAGTCGATGGAAAATATTCATGTGGCCTTAAGTTCTAATTTTGGCAGTTTAGATCTATCTTATTTAAACCATCGTAAATCCTAGGGTGTCACCCCTTTGTCATCAATGCCCGTAGCCCGATAGAGTCTTGCTTTTATTGCCGCTTCGCTATTGCTGCCGGAATCGATCCGGGTGGCGAAACGCTACGCCGAATTGCAAGATTGGTCAGCGGTGCGATCGCACCTCCTCAGCCAAAACCTCCTCCAAGCCCGCCGCGTCAAAACCGGCCAACGGCTCTATCAAAAAATTGCCTCCCGCTGAAAAACCTATTGTGATTAACGTAGGGGCGAAAAATCTTTCGCCCCCTTACACCCACTCCCCGTCCCCCGTTCCCCCATGCAAGACCAACCCACAGCATGACCGATCCGATCTGACGCACCTTACCTACGAATAGGAAACCCTGCCCACACAGGGGCAGGGGTCGCTCTCTCAAGGGGAAACTCTGGGAGGATTGAAAGCCCCTCGCCCCCCTTGGGAGAGGGGTTTGGGGTGAGGGTTATTTAGGCTTGGGTTTTTTCCACCTCCGCAACCATCAACAGCGTTTTCAACACAGAATCCGGGTTCAAACTCATCGAATCGATCCCCAATTCCACTAAGAACTGCGCAAATTCGGGGTAATCGCTGGGCGCTTGACCACAGATGCCAATCTTGCGGCCTTTGGCTTTCGCGGTGGCGATCGCCTGGGCCACCATCCGTTTCACCCCTTCATCCCGCTCATCAAACAGGTGCGCCACCAAAGCAGAATCCCGGTCTAACCCCAGGGTCAACTGGGTTAAATCATTGGAGCCGATGGAGAAGCCATCAAACACCTCGGCAAACTGATCCGCCAGGATCACATTACTGGGCAACTCACACATCACATAGACCTGTAAGCCATTTACGCCCCGTTTTAAGCCCTGTTTGCCCATTTCTGCCAACACATGACGACCTTCATCAGGAGTGCGACAGAAGGGAACCATCGGGATCACGTTGGTTAAACCCATATCATCCCGCACCCGTTTGAGCGCCTTGCATTCCAGCGCGTAGGCTTCGCGATAGTTGGGATCATAGTAACGGGATGCCCCCCGCCAGCCGATCATCGGGTTTTCTTCCTTCGGTTCAAACTGACGACCGCCCAAGAGGTTAGCATATTCATTGGATTTGAAATCGGACATCCGCACCACCACGGGTTTCGGATAGAAAGCAGCGGCGATCATCCCGATCCCCCGTGCCAATTTATCCACAAAGAAATCCGGTTTATGGGTATAGCCTAGGGTGAGTTGTTCAATTTCCGCCTTAACCGCTTCATCTTCCAATTGGTCGAACTTAATCAACGCCATCGGGTGGGCTTTAATGTGGTTAGCAATGATGAATTCTAACCGGGCCAGCCCCACACCATCGGCGGGAATCCCTGCCAACGTAAAGGCCTGTTCTGGATTGCCGATATTCATCAAAATTTGGGTGCGGGTTTTCGGCAGGTTGTCCAATTTGGTTTGATGAACTTCAAAGGGCAGCAACCCTTCATAAACCAAACCTTCTTCCCCTTCCGAACAGGAAACCGTCACCTCTTGGCCATTGTGGATCGCTTCTGTGGCATCGCCACAACCGACGATCGCCGGAATCCCCATTTCCCGCGCAATGATCGCGGCGTGGCAGGTGCGGCCCCCTTGGTTCGTGACGATCGCACTGGCCTGTTTCATAATCGGTTCCCAATCCGGGTCGGTGCGGTTCGTGACGAGGACTTCACCGGCTTTGAACTGGTTAATATTAGAAACGTTGTGAATGACGCGGGCTTTACCTTGACCAATAGCCGCGCCCACACTGCGCCCGGTGGCCAACACTTTGCCTTTTTCTTTCAGTTCATAACTTTCCAGGACGTTATCGGCTTTTTGGGATTGCACCGTTTCGGGCCGAGCCTGAACAATGAATAATTCCCCTGTGCAACCATCTTTAGCCCATTCAATATCCATGGGGGTATATTGGCCCCGCACTTGGGAATAGTGATCCTCAATGATGATCGCCCATTTCCCTAATTTGAGAATTTCTGCATCGGAAAGGCAGAATTTTTGCCGTTCGGGTTCAGGAACTTCGACGTTTTTCGTCAGTTTAGAACCGCCCACATCGTAGACCATTTTGATCGCTTTTGTGCCGAGGCGTTTTTCTAAAATGGGGGTGAAACCTGTTTTCAGCGTCGGTTTAAACACAAAATATTCATCGGGGTTGACTGCGCCCTGAACGACGTTTTCCCCTAAACCATAGGCAGCGGTGATCAAGGCCGCATTTTTAAACCCGGTTTCTGTATCAATGGAGAACATCACGCCGGAGGTAGCTAAATCGGAACGCACCATTTTTTGCACCCCAACGGAAAGGGCAACGGTGAAGTGATCAAAACCGTTGTGTTGACGATAGGAAATGGCGCGATCGGTGAACAAAGATGCAAAGCATTTATGACAGGCTTCTAACACCCCTTTCACCCCTTGGACGTTGAGGTAGGTTTCCTGTTGACCGGCGAAACTGGCTTCGGGTAAGTCCTCAGCGGTGGCGCTAGACCTTACTGCTACGTCGGTATCTTGGGTTTGGGTATCGCAGAGATCGCGAAATTCGGGGTCGAGGCGATCGCCTAAGGAAGAACTGCAACTATAGCGTTGGCAGAGTTTTTTATAAGCGAGGGCGATCGCATCTTGCAAATCTTGGGGGAATGGCGTATGGAGAATCAAAGCCCGGGCTTGTTTGCCCCGCTCTTGGAGATTGTAGACATCGTTAACATTGAGATCAGAGAACAACCGTTGTAACTGAACTTCTAAACCAGCCTGTTTAATGTAGTAGCGATAGGCATAGGCAGTGGTGGCAAACCCACCGGGGACGTTAACCCCTTGGGTTTGCAATTGTTGGATCATTTCCCCTAACGAGGAGTTTTTCCCCCCCACTAAGCCCACATCTTCGCTCCGGACTTCATCAAACCAGAGAATAAAGGCTTGATCCCGAGCAACGGTACTGGTTGAATCGTAAGCAGTGTATGTCATAACATCTCCTAACTAAGGAACAATAGAATAAATAATCACGCGGATTAAACACCCCCCATGGATGGCAGAGAATGATTACACCCTAACCACAACAATGAGGGCAACAACTGGAAAAATTTCCAGAACAACGGAGCAAAAAATAACGAGAGAGAACGACAAAATGAATGGCAAATGCGATGCCTATAACCCCTGAGGCGATGGGATACTCAAATCAGATTGATTTGGGCAATAGGACTCAGTGATTAAACGTCAACACCACAATAGGCTGCCCTTGAATACTCCTGATCACGGATGAACAGTGGGTCAGTTAACGATCAGCGGCAAGGGGATGATTTTAGGTCTGTCACTGGGTGCTATCTGGCCACAACTTCAGTTTAAAACTTTGCCCCCCCTCGGTTACTTTTTCTTTGGAATTCGTTACGTTGGCTACAGACAAGTTCATATTGCCCTCACCCTAAATCCCTCTCCCAAAATGGGCGAGGGACTTTGAGCCTAGCTCCCACTGCGATCAGATTGAATCCGACTGTGGAATTGAGCGGTATGCGATCGCAGAGCGGTATGCGATCGCAGAGCGGTATGCGATCGCAGAGCGGTGTGGGGGCGAAAAATTTTTCGCCCCTACTGCACTCCCCATTCCTTAAGAAGGAAGGCGATCGCCCGCTGGAACCTTGCGATAATACTGGGGATGATAAAGGCTACTGGCATTGAGGGGGGCATAGTTTTTGGCATCATTGGCCACCACACCCAGGACAGTTGTACCAGATATCTTCAGAGTTTCCAAAACCTGGGCCAAGAAGGGGCGATTGGTTTTTTCCAAACGCACCACCAAAATAATCCCATCGGAATGGGCTGCCAACAATTGGGCATCGGACAAACCCAACAGGGGGGGCGTATTGTAAAACACCACATCAAAGCAATCGTGAAATTCCTCCATTACCCGCTGCATCGTTGGCGCAGAAAGGATCTTAATGGGATCACGGGTATAGGTTCCCCCACTGAGGAAAAAGAGATTTTCCACCCCCGGACAGGGCTGCACCACATCTTCAACGGGTAAATCGCGATTAATATGATCCGTTAACCCGAGGCGATTGTGACAGCCTAAGCGGTGATGGAGTTGGGGATTGCGCAAATCTGCATCCACCAGCAGCACCCGCTTGCCAATGGTGGCGGCCGTCATCGCTAAATGCTGGCTCAGGGTGGATTTGCCATCTTCGGGGCTGGTGGAACTGATCACGAGCGATCGCATCGGCATCTGCTGCGACCCCAGAAGATTAATCTGGGTATATAACGAGCGGAACGCCTCCCGATAGAGTGCAATCCGCGCCGCACGAAATCTCGCCCAAGGCAGTTGGAGCCGTTGCCAGATCCCCAGCCGAATCGGTGGCGTTAAGGGCAGCGGCGTGATCACCTTGCCCTTGAGCCGGGGAATCACCCCCAACAGGCGTAACTTCGTATCCGTCTTCACCTCTTCGGGGGTGTGATACACCGTATGCAAAATTTCCACCACAAAACCCGCCCCCACCCCCACCAACGCACTGAGCACCCCAACAATCATCACCATCCGTTTTGTATCACTGGGAGCCTGTTGTTGGGGCAAACCATCAGCCCCCTGCCACAAATCCGGCGGTGAAATCAATTCCCAGGGAATATCCTGTTGAGAAGCATCCAACTGCAAATTTTCCCGTTTAGACAGAAAGGTGCTTAAACTTTCCGTTGCCACTGCCAACTTGCGTTGGAGATCATCATACTCCCGCAACACCTGGGGAAAATCCTGCTGTTGACCCTCTAAAACCGCATCCATGCCATTGAGATACCGCACCCGCGCTTCTAAATCTTGAATTTTCACCTCCACCACATCCAGTAACGCCAACGCCTCTTGATTCATCAGTTGCCGAATATTGGCTTGTTTATCCCGGAGTACCTCCATCGGTGGGCTATTTTCTCGAAATTGCGTAGAATCGAGGGCTAATTGAGATTCAAGATTTTGATATTGAGAAACCAAAGGGCCATAGGCCTGCTGGGTGCTGATATCTTTGAGCAAAATCGGGATCGGATTACCCGCATCGAGTTGCGCCTTGAGATTGTTGTAGTTAGCACGGGTTTGGGCTAACTCTGCCTCTGTCGCTACCCGTTGCAGCCCTAAATCGCGGCTTTGGGCGGCTAAATCCTTCGCCGTTTCTTCAGGGAAACTCAACTGATTGGTTTCCCGGAGCAATTGAATTTGCTTTTCATACTCCCGTACCCGTTTTTGTAGTTCCGGAAGTTGGCGTTCTAAATGAGCAATTCCCTGCTCTAAACTAGCCAATCGCTCTTGTTTGGAATAAGCTAAATAGGTACGGGCAATAACATCAAGAATATACATAATCTTGTCTGAATCTTCATCTTGATATCTCACCTGAACAATTTTTGTCCCCTCTAATTTACCATCTTTTTCATAGGTAGTCCGTTCTAAAATTAAATTTTGATAAAGATAACCAAAGGTAATATCAGGATATTTTTTTTGAATTTCTTCTACAATCGGATTCATGATTTTAGGACTTTTTAAAACCCGCACTTGGGTTTCATAGTCCGTGAGATCGGCGTAATCCATGCCCACTTTAGAAATTTCGGTGACGGAGGTGGGTAGGTTGCCACTTTGGGCAGAGAGGGAAAGTCGGGCTAATCGTCCTTCTGCGGTGATCGGTTCAATCAAAACATCAAAGGAGCCAGTATAGCTGGCCACATCATCCCGGCTTTTGAGGACAATTACCCCCCCCACTGCCCCCAACAAGCAGCCCCCCACCACTGCCATAATCCACAGCCGCCGCTGAAACACCGCAAACAGCCAACCGAGGTTAATCGTTTGCCCGGTTTCGGCTTGGGCGAGTAAATCATCCGAGGAGAGGCCATAGTCAGAGCCTTTGGAACGACGGGGGGAAAGGTCACGGGGCATGGTAGGAGCGAGCGGCGCACCGCTGGTGAAAGGGTGGGTAGGGGCCTATTGGGAGTCGCCGGAAAAGTTGATAATCCCTAATGACTCCAAGATACCGAAGATGCGAGCGGGGATCGAAAAGAGGGCGAGGGCCCCGGCGGCGGGGTTAAAGGTGGTGCTGAGGCGATCGGCCAGTTGGGTGTTGCGGTTGCGATTAATTACGAGGATATCGTTATCCCGCAGGATCGGGTTGCCGGTTTCATTCACCCCCTGGGCTAAATCGACGGGGACGGGGCGACTGGTGACTGTGCCATCGGGGTTGAGGCGGATCAGTTGTAAAGCGTCTCGCTGGGCGCGATCGCGATTAAACCCCCCCGCAATCATCAACGCTTGGTTTAACGTCGTATTGGGGGGAACGTTAAACTGGCCGGGATTTCCCACTTCCCCCACAACGCTAACACTGATCGTATCGGGGGCAAATTGGGCGGTGGCGATCTGGGTGAGATCCGCCGTTGAAGGGTTAGCGGCAATAGGCACAATAATGCTATCCCCTTCCTGAAGGACGGTATCTTGGGCCACATCCCCCTCCTGGAGCAATGCCCAGAGATCGAGGGTAAACCGTTGCTCGTTGCCCCCTTGGGTGAGGCGGCGGATCTGGATTTGGCGAAGATCAGCGGTGGGTTTGATGCCGCCGGCCTGTTGGAGGGCGTTGGTGAGGGTGGGGAGGCCGCCGGTGAGGCCGGTGGCTCCACCGCCGACGGTGGCAGTACCGATGATGTTATAGGAGCCGGGCCGCTGGACTTCGCCGACGACGGAAACGGTGCGGCCGGTGTTGACATCGGCGGCAAAGTCGAAGAGGGCCAGTTGGCGGAGTTGGTTTAAATTGGCGGTTTCGGTAGCGGGGACAAAGATGGTATCCCCATCGCGGAGGCTGAGGTCGAGGGTGCGATCGCCCCTTTGGATTAATTCCTGTAAATTCACCGTAAACACCACATCTCCCCCCTGTTCCGGGCGGCGACGGCGACGGATCTGCACCTGGGTAATATCGGCGGTCAGGGTAATGCCGCCAGCGGTTTTGAGGGCAGTTCCAAGGGTGGGATGCTGTACCCCTGGGCTATCCCCCGCGCCGCCGATCAGGTTGACGGTAAACGTACCGGGGTTTTTCACTTCGCCCCCCACCACCACATTCAGAGGCCGGGCATTGATCAGGCGAATCGTGATCAGGGGCCGTTTGAGAAATTGATTGTAGGCTTGGGAAATCCGCTCCGAGGCTTGGCTAATCGTCAACCCCGCCACGGAAATCCCCCCCACTAAGGGCAGGGAAAGTACGCCATCAATGGGGACTTGGTATGCGCCGCTATATTGGGGAACTTCAAAGACATCAATGCTGAGGCGATCGCCTCCCCCCAAGAGGTAATCACTCACAGGGGGATCAGGGAGGGGGGTTAAATTCGAGGGAAGCTCAGAAGCGGGCCATAAAATGCCCTCCGGTTCTGTCCAGGGTTCTGTTTGGGCCAGCCCAGGATTTGCCCCGATCACCATCATCATCACTGTTAACAACCCCACAGTAGGAAGGTTGAGTATAGATTGAAGTATGAACATTGTTCCCCAGGGTTTTTAATCCACCCACCGGATAAACCCTGATTTTTGGATTGATCTGGCAGGGATGGTGATTCGTCGCCATCTTCGGCCATCTTAACCTAAGTTTTTTGAGAGTTTTTCCCCTTCATGGTGCTTGTAAATTTGCTCAATCGGAGTCCGGGGGTGATTTGTCCAGAGGCTACCTTAACGGCAGCAATACAGGAACTTCACCACCAGCATCTCCCCCTCCTCTGGGTTTGTGGGGCAGAGGGTCAACTGCTCGGATTCCTCTCCCAGTCGGCAATTTTAGCGCAGGTTCTCGCTCACCCGTCAGGCTTCAATACCGATGACCTGCGGGTTGGGGCCATCATGTTTCCCCCCCCCGCTCCGCTCACCTTGGCAGAACTGAGGGAGGACAACGATCTGCAAGCTTGGTTTACAACCCACAAATTGCCCCTGCTGCCGGTGGTGGATGGGGGGGGAAAGTTAGTGGGGGCGATCGCCCAAACCGACTATGCCGCTGCCCAATTAGAGGCAGAAAAAGCAGCCCACCAAAGAAGCGAAGCCCGTCGCCAAGCCCTGCTCCAAGCCATCCCCGATTTAATGATTCGCTACAGCCGCAATGGCAAATATTTAGAAATGCTTTGCGGTGGCAATGTGCAACCCCTCGATAATTTTCCCGACAACACCGGGGCAGAAATTTGGGAAGTGCTTCCCCCTAACTTAGCGAGTCAACGCCTGTACTATATTCACAAAACCTTAGACAGCGGCGAAATGCAGCGATACGAGTACGAAATTGAAGTGAGTCCCGGAAAATGGTGTCACGAAGAAGCCTATATTACTATCTCTGGTACTGATGAAGTGATTATGCTGATTCGCGATATTAGCGAACGGGTGAAGGTGCAGTTAGCCCTAGCTCAGGAAAAAGCCTTAATGCAATCTTTAATTGATTCCATTCCTGACTTGATTATTTATAAAGATTTAGAGGGCATTTATCGAGCTTGCAATCAGTCAGCGCGGGGACTTTTGGGGAAATCACAGCAGGAAATTATTGGCAAAACTGATTTTGAGCTATTTCCTGAAGCCCTTGCCCAAACCCATCGCGATCACGATCTTCATGCCCTAAATGGGCAAATTTCCATCCGCCGGGAAAAATGGATTACGTTCAAAGATGGTACACAACGGCTGCTAGAAATTGAAAAAACGCCCTTTGTCGATGATCAGGGGATGATGCTGGGGATTATTGGTGTCGGCCGGGATATCACCGACCGTCAACAGGCCATTGAAGATCTCTTAAATACGCTCACGAAGGAAAAAGAACTCCTCGATCTCAAAAGCGACTTTATTACCATTGCTTCCCATGAATTTCGCACCCCCCTAACGGTGATCATGGCATCGGCAAAGTTAATGCGCCATTGTTTAGATCGTTTCACCCCCCAGCAGCAGGCGGAACAGTTAGACCGGATTTTACGCAGTAGCGATCGCATTTTGGCCCTTTTAGAGGATATTTTAGTCCTTAATCAAGCCGATGCAGACCAACTCAATTTTATCCCCGCCCCAGTCAATTTAGAACAGTTTTGTCAAGAACTCTATCAAGAACTGATGGCGACCCAACTCAATTCCACCACAGTCCAGTTTCACTACATTGGCCCCCCAGACTGTAGCGTTACCCTAGATGATAAATTGCTCCGTTATATTCTCACCAACTTACTCAATAATGCGATCAAATATAGTTTTAATCCAAATCCCATCGAGTTCATTGTGACTCTGGGTCAGCATTATATTCAATTCACGATCACGGATCAAGGCATTGGCATTCCCGCCGATGCTCTAGCCTATGTGTTTCAACCCTTCTACCGCGCTAAAAATGTGGGGAATGTACCCGGCACAGGCTTGGGGTTGGCGATCGTCAAGCGGGCGGTGGATCTCCACAGTGGCACCGTTGATTGCCGCAGCCAATTGGGTCAAGGCACAACCTTTACAGTGCGCTTACCCCGTTTTGTTGGCTTCTAAGCCGCAACCCCCTTAATCAGATCCATCGCACTCGACAAAACCATAAGGAACATTCAGTCCGCTCCCCCTTGCTTTTCTCGCATTTTCAGCGCTTCATCTCCCCTGGGCTACTGCAATACAACCGGATGACCTATCACCAAAAGAAGCCCTAACTCCACCAAAGCCATGAGCGATCGCCCAACGGTCTGGTGAAATTAGGACTTCTTGGTTCAGTCCACAGGCAACGGGGTTAAACCCTTAACCTAATTGGGGCCGATGGGTACATTCAGTTTCCGGTAGGGAACTGCGTTGAGATTGATGGAAGCAGTGGAAACCCGGGGGCTGCTGCCGCCTTTGGCACTGCTCAAGCTACGAGCCGCGCCCAAGAAGTTGGAGGGATCGCCCGCTTTGGCTTGTTTTTCCTGAGGCACAAACCGACGGACAGAGTTCTGCCAAACGATTTGCGGGAAGCCAAACACCAAACGATAGTAAGCATCGTAACGGGGAGACTTGAGGTTAAAGGGCATTTCCCCTTGATCTCGGCTGGGCAGACTGCGGCGGCGTTGGTAGGGGACGATGCTGTCACCGAAGGTGTTCAGGTATTCCTCAGAGTTGAGTAACTCATCGATGAAGCCTTCAGTCCCTTTGGTGGCAACGGTGATCGACCAAGCGATTTTTTCCCGCTCGCTGTAAACATCACGGCCTAAAACGCGCTGGACGGTTTGCTCAACAAAACGGTAGTTGCTGTTGAGGTCGTAGAAGCTGCGCTTGTAGCGATCAGACAGCACCAAGCCCCGAATGAACTGGCGGACGCTGATTTGACCATTGCGCAGTTGAGACTCTAGCACGGCTTCGCGGTCTGCTTTGAAGGCATGGAAGAAGATCTGACGGTAGGCCGCCCAGATCAGGTTATCCATGTCATCGTTGGACAGGACGCTATCCGTGGAAAAAATGATCGAGTCTTCGTCCGTGCCAACTCCGTAGCCAGCAACACGGCTGTTCTGACTACTTGGCGCGTAGTTTAAAAGAGGAAGAGCCAATGTGAAACCTCCGTATTTCTTACAATTTTTTACAAAGTTTAACCCCTATCATAGAGGAGAGGGGAACGAACCGCAGAAAAATCTTATCAATTCTTAGAAAATGTTGCGGCCTCTAGGGTTTCAGCCTTTGCGGGCCTTGGGGAGTGGGGCATTTGGATCCGACCGGGAGGGGCGATCGCTCTGGGGATCCGCTCCTCAAAATATGAATCTGGATTAGGGCATTTTGTGAATTTTTGTTAATACCTATTCATTTTTTAACCAGACTATGAAACGTTCTTTTTACCACCAACCCGCCCCTAAACCGGATTTTGTAATCCCTGATACGGCACATCCCCAAGGGGGGGAATAGGATACCCCCAGACTGATGCATATCAATACAGTCTCTAGGGTTCCGGTTTTGGCATAGGCTAAAATGACTGGTCCAAGAGAGACAGGCTATCTGTGCAATGGATAGCTCCACGGCGGGATAAAAGCCCGGGAGATTTGGCGTAATTCACCCCTTGAGGATTACCAACTCTTCTGGGTATTTTGCGTTGCCCTGCTGTCATCAACCCAGAAACCACCATGACTGAATCCGTATTTCAACCCCCCAACGGCGAAAGCGAAGCCCAGCAAGCCCTCAACCTTGAGCAACGCTTACCCCTCACCGGCTGGCAACAGGAGGTAGAGCAAGGCCTCGCCTATGGCCTAGAGGCGGCTGAATCTATTCAAGACCGCACCATTCCCACCTTTTCCCGGGGGGAACTCCCCCACTATGCGGGGATCAATACGTTCATGAAGGCCCCCTATGTGGAGGATGCCCGCAAAATTGGCGATTATGATGTGGCGATCGTCGGCGTTCCCCACGATTCCGGCACCACCTACCGCCCCGGTACGCGCTTCGGCCCCCAAGGTATCCGCCGCATTTCCGCCCTTTACACCCCCTACAACTTTGAAATGGGCGTAGATCTCCGGGAGCAAATCACCCTCGGGGATGTGGGGGATATCTTTACCATTCCCGCCAATAACGAAAAATCCTTTGATCAAATCTCCAAAGGCATCGCCCATATTTTCAGTTCCGGAGCCTTTCCGATTATTTTAGGCGGGGATCATTCCATCGGTTTTCCCACCGTGCGGGGAATTTGCCGCCATTTAGGGGATAAAAAAGTCGGGATTATCCACTTTGATCGCCACGTCGATACTCAAGAAACCGACCTGGATGAGCGGATGCACACCTGCCCTTGGTTCCACGCCACCAACATGGCCAACGCTCCGGCGAAAAACCTGGTGCAGTTGGGGATTGGCGGCTGGCAAGTGCCGCGCCAGGGGGTGAAGGTCTGCCGGGAGCGGGCCACGAATATCCTCACCGTCACCGATATCACCGAAATGGGCCTCGATGCAGCGGCGGACTTTGCCATTGAGCGGGCCACCGACGGCACCGATTGTGTTTGGATCAGTTTCGACATTGATTGCATTGATGCGGGGTTTGTCCCTGGTACGGGCTGGCCCGAACCCGGCGGTTTACTCCCCCGGGAAGCCCTCTATCTATTGAAGCGGATCATCAGAGAAACCCCGGTGTGTGGCATGGAAGTGGTGGAGGTTTCGCCCCCCTACGACATTAGCGATATGACCTCCTTAATGGCAACGCGGGTAATCTGCGATACGATGGCCCATCTCGTTGTTTCGGGCCAATTGCCCCGCCGTGAAAAACCCAGCTATATCCATGCTGAGGCGCAAGTCGTTGATCAACCTTGGCGTTAAGAGTGAGGAGGATGGGCGGTGCTTGTCCTCTTTCTGCATTGATGGCCAGGAGCAGCGATCGCCCATTTTTTTAGACCTCAAATCTGACAGTTATTGAGCCAATCCAAATTTATCCAGGGAGGCAATACCCAATGCACGAAACCGATATGACCAAAGCCTTAATCATGACGGTGCGAGATTGGTACGTTAGCCAACCCACTCCCCCCACCATTGAAGCAATTCATTTAGTCGTGGGCCGGTTTACCTGTGTGGAGCCAGCCAGTTTGGAATTTGCCTTTATGGCCCAAATCCAAAAGACATTTTTAGAGGGGGTGCGGTTGGTGATCCGCGAAACCCCCTTGATTGCCTTCTGTGGGGATTGCGATCGCTCCTATCATCCCCAAATCGGCCTGCAATACACCTGCCCCACCTGTGGCAACCCCATGGAAGATATTCGTTCCGGTCGAGAATTAAAAATCGAGCGCATCGAATACTCCCTTGAAGGAGCAAAGGTGTAGGGGCGAAAAATCTTTCGCCCTCCCCGAAAAATCTTTCGCCCTCCCCGAAAAATCTTTCGCCCTCCCCGAAAAATCCTTCTGATCAGAACCCTCACACGAAGAGAGCGAAAGGTTTCCGAATAATCCTATAGATCACTGCCATTAATTAAATCCCTGTTCTCCGTTCCCCTTTCCCAATCATGCACCAAACCTTCAACGCCGCCCTAGAATTAAACCTCCTCCACGCCAATCAAGAAGGGGCAGATCATAATCGCGCCCATTTTGATCAGTGGGGGATTCGTTGTTTAAATTTAATGAGTAGCCCAGGAGCGGGAAAAACGGCGTTATTAGAGCGCACCTTAGCCACGTTACAACCAGAACTCAAAATCGTCGTCATTGAAGGGGATATGACAACGGAATTGGATGCCGATCGCCTCCGTCAATACGGTGTCCCGGTGATTGCCATTAATACCGGCCGCGCCTGTCATTTGGATTCCCAAATGGTATCGGGGGGCATTCATACCCTAGCACGGGATTATGAGCCAGAAACCATTGATCTGGTGTTTGTGGAAAATGTGGGCAATTTGGTTTGTCCGGCAGAATTTGAAGTCGGGGAACACGCCAAAGTTGCCCTGCTCAGTGTCACCGAGGGAGAAGATAAACCGCTGAAATATCCCCTCATGTTTCAGGAGGCGGATTGCCTGCTGATCACGAAAATGGATCTCGCTCCCTATCTCGATCTCAATTTAGCCCAGCTTGAGGCCAATGTCCGGCAAATAAATCCCCAGGTGACGCTGATTCCGGTATCAGCGAAAACAGGAGCGGGCCTAGATTTATGGTTGGATTGGGTGCGATCACAAGTTCAACAAAGGACAGCCTTAGTAATGGCTTAAGCTTTGATCAACAACACAATTTAGGAGTCATAATCATGACCGATCAGATCTTTTTCTGGGGCATTATTGCCTTTCTTGGGGTGACGCTAGCCATTGGGTTATGGGCAGCGCAACAAATTAAAGGCGATAGTGTTAATTATTTAGTGGCGGGGCGGGGTTTAGTTTTGCCTTTAGCGGCGGCGACGTTAATGGCCCAATCGGTAGATTCTAATGCAACGCTAGGGAATACAGATTTAGCAGCGGAGTTTGGGTTTTGGGCCGGGGCTTCTCTGCCCTTAGGTTTAGCACTGTGCCTATTCCTGACGGGGTTGTTTTTTGCCAAACCGATGAACCGTATGGGGTTAATTACCCTGCCAGACTTTTATCGCGTTAAATATGGCCGCACAACAGAATGGTTAGCCTCGGTGATTATGGTGCTGAGTTTTTCCTTTTTATTGGCAGGCAACTTGGTAGCCGGGGGCTTTTTGTTTCAAACATTCCTCGGTACAAGCTATCTAACAGGCGTGATTCTCATTGCGCTAATTGTCCTCATCTATACCGCCAGTGGGGGCCTATTTGCAGTGGCCTATACCGATGCAATTCAGGTGGCGATCGCCTTCATCGGCACAATGTTCCTGTTTGGTTTTTTGGCGATGAATTTTAATTTGGTGATTCCCGAAGGCATGGGGCCTTTTGATTTGGAGCAGTTAGCCGATCCCGCAGCGGGGGCGGCGATTAACTGGGCAACGCTCCTAGCCTTGGGATTGGGGGATATTGTCGCCATTGACTTTATGGCGCGGGTGTTTGCTGCTGAAAGCCCCGAAACCGCCCAACGGGCTTGTTTCATCGGCTCGTTTGGGACGGTGCTCATCGGTGTACCCTTCTCGATCATGGCATTGGCAACCCCAGACATCCTCGCCAATGCCGGCATTACCCCCGACGGCCCTCTCCTCTTTGCCCTGATCCAGGGGGTAGTTCCCCCCGCTTTAGGTCTATTGGTGATTGCGGCAATTCTCTCCGCTTCTCTCTCCACCGCCGATGGCGCAATTCTGGGTACATCTTCCGTCATTGCCCACAATATCATCGGTATTCGCCATGATGACCATAACGGAGCGGGCGATCGCCTCCTGGCTTTAACCCGCATGATGGCAGTAGTGATCACCACATTGGGAGTGATTTTTGCCGTCCTTGTACCCCAAACCGGCATTTTGCTCCTCTTAGCCTTTGATCTAGGGTTTGCGGGTCTGTTGGTTCCCTTGGTAGGGGGCATTTATTGGCCCAAATCCACCCCTGCCGGAGCCTTAGCCTGCATCATCACCGGCACAATTACCCGCCTCACCTTCTTCGTTCTGATGCCAACAATGTTCGGCACCGATAACACATTGCTCTACATTCCTAACCCCATTTTCACCCCCGATTTTGATGGTTTGCCCACCTTAATCAGTCCCTTAATTAGTTTGGCGGTCTTTATCAGCATATCCCTTAAAACAGGAGGAAAAGGCAACAAAGGTTCGCTCCAAGCCGTTCATCAAAATCAGCCCCGACCAGCCGATATTTCATAACGAACTGCGATCCCCCCGGCTACGCCGACCCCCTTAAAAAGGGGGTGTACTACTCTTGAACCTCATCTTCTTAAGGGGATGTACTACTCTTGAACCCCCCTTCTTAAGGGGTGTACTACTCTTGAACCCCCCTTTTTAAGGGGGGCAGGGGGGATCCTACTTCACATCTAACAAACCCTGTTCTTTCAGCTTGGGGTTAAAGCGAATTTCCATCCTCACCCCCCGTTTTGCAAGGGTTGTGAGGATTTCCGCTTCGACGCGGCGGGCGACTTTTTTTAACAGTTTAATTTTTCCCAAATCATCCGTTTTAGTTAATTGTGCTTGTTCCTCTGAAGTCATCGTAGCTTTAGCATCAATGGGTTGATGCCAGCGATCGCCCTCCTCGCCATTTCCCGGCGGTGTGTTGCCATTTTCCGCAATCCAAGCCGTGCGAATCTCTTCTAAAATACTGCGGCTCGGGCGACTAATCATAAATCCTTTCAGCCAATAACATTGTTCCGGGCAACGGACTAAATGTTGGCGTAAACTCAGGTAAATATCACGGGAATAATCCACCAATTGCAGCCGATTATCGGCATCAAAAATGGCATAAACCCCAATTTTTTGCTGCCACTCATTGGCAATTTCTCCCCCTTCGAGGTAGGGCAGATAGTCAAGATTAACAAGGCTAGGAAAGTCAGACATGAAAGCATTAGGCAAAGAATGGGGCCATTATATCGGGCAGGGGCGATCGCGCCGCGACTTCCCGTTGATCCCCCGATCCCCAATCCATAGCGCTTGTACTGCATCCCATTGTTCCGGGTTATCAAGATTGAACCTACCCCTTTTTCTACACCGCAAAGACTAAGGAGTAATTGAGGGATTTTCGTAGATCACAGGCTGAGAAAGCTTAATGAGTGATTAACCATACTAAGATTGAGGCTATTTGTCAAGTTTTTACTTCTTGGTTGGGCTGAAGATCAGTATTTATGCTGATCTCACGCCATAGATTCAAGTGCTACAGTCAAGGGCTAAGATCAGCATTCCATTCACCCGCTAAATCTCCTTGCAGCACCCACAATCCAGAATCAATCAGAGAGTTTGTTGTATTGCAGGCACAGGTCATTCAGGTTCAACATTGCTGGGATTATTGTTAGGCAACCACTCCACCAGTTTCTTCTGTGGAGAAGGAAATAAAAGCCAATATATTGGTAAAGAAAATGCTCCTGCTCGCAAACGTTTTTGCAAATTTTGCGGCCCGGACTGTCCCATCTGGGGCCAACTTGTTCTCAACCCGGAGCAGGATCTTTATGAACAACTGGCTCAACGCATCTGGGAAAAGCAGCATCAAGAGAAAACCTTGATGATTGATTCCACCTCCGGAAGCTATTGGATTCGTCAGCAATGGCAACAACTAGAGCAAACAGCCGCCCAACCTTACCTAGTCTTTCTCCAACGTGATGGTCGCGGCGTGGTCAATTCCTATCGGAGGAAGTACCCACAGCGAGACTTTATCGAGATTATCCAAGATTGGCTAGACAATATCCATAAAGCTCAGACCTTATTTAATGAGTTTAATGGCCCAAAGATAATTATTCACTACGAAGATTTAGCAGTAAATACCCATGGAGTATTAAAAAGCTTGTGTGAGTTTTTAGAGATTGCCTATGAGCCAGAAATGATCAACTTTGGTAACTCCGAGTATCATGTATTAGGGGGAAATAATGGAACCCAGTACTTGGTTGCCCAAAGTCAAGCCAATGCTCAAGATCGGTTTTTAGGTCGAATGTCTGACCCTAATCGCCAATATTATCAAAGCCACAACGCCGAAATTGTTTTAGATGTACGTTGGCAAACGGAACTATCTGAGGAGCAAAAAGAAATCTTTGCAAACTTGGCTGGTGAAATCAATCAATCCTTTGAGTGGAACTCTTGAGTACGCAAATGACTAAGAAAATTGATCTCGTTTTTCGGACGATTGGCGAGCGTACTAGTGATATTGCTTTAGATTTAGCGATCCAACAAATTCAACCAAACCAGGTACATCTCATTGAAAATGTCCGCCCTTTTTCTGCGGCGGTACAGAAAATGCTAGAGATTGAGTACAACTGTGATTTTGTGGTGTTCATGGATGCAGACTGCTTAATGATGGAAAATATGCAGTCTTTTCTCCAACGCAATGATTTTCCCTATGTAGATTGCTATGTGCTAGATAAATTTCGCGGCCATATTCACCAAGGCGTTCATATTACGCGGGTGGATGTGGTGCGGTTGATGCAGAAGGTTAAACCGCCGGAAAATGATGAAAAATACGTTCTCCGGCCAGAATCGCGGCTTCGCTCTATGGCCCTGTCGCGCATGAAAGCCAATAAGCATTTTAAAACGTTCCGCATTCTGCATGATTATTTTCAATACTATGATCATGTTTATGCCAAAATGGCTCTACGGGAACTGCGGAGCCGCACCGAAGAAAATCGTCGGGAACTCGATGCCGCAGAGCAATATTGGGATCGACATATTGAAGATGTCGATTTTCAGATTGCTAAATTGGCGATCGCCCAAACCCGAGAAGCCATGCCCCAAGACTCCACCCCGGCGGAAATTGACGATTATATTGGCCGTCTGCCGGAAATTGCCACCCAGGCGATCGCCGCCTTAAATTTACCCCCACAGCCGGAAATTTGCCCTGGGGAAATTGACCAACAGACGAAAAAAATCTGGTCTTGGCAACTAGTACAGGTGGGAGGGGGAACGATTGAACCTCCCGCAGAACCCCGCTCCCCTTACAAAGTTTTTGGGTTGGGTTTAAGTCGCACCGCCACCAAAAGCCTCACCAGTGCTCTCCATATTTTGGGCTTTAAGGTAATCCATTACCCCGAAGATGAAACGACGCTACGGGAATTAACAGAAGGTCATTGTCAGTTTTCACTGTTGGATCATTTTGATGGCATTACCGACATTACCGTTTCTGCCTTTTATCCCCAACTGGATCAACTCTTTCCCGGCAGTAAATTTATTTTAACGGTGCGGGATAAAGAAAGCTGGCTCACTTCCTTAGAAAAACACTGGTTTAATCGCCCCGCTTTTGATGAAAACAGCCAGATTGAAAAGGAAATTCATTTCCAAATTCGCCGTTTTTTACGCAGTGCGGTCTATGGCTCCTACGAGTTTAACCGTGAGCGGATGTCCTATGTCTATGATCTGCATTATCAGAACACCTTGAATTATTTTGCAGATCGCCCGGAATCCTTGTTAGTGCTGAATATCGGTGCCAGCGAAGGCTGGGATCAACTCTGTCCGTTCTTAGGGCTAGATCCGTTAGATCAACCCTTCCCCTATATCAAAAAACAATCGATCTTAAAGTCTCTGCTCAACGCCGAAGCACAGATCATTGATGCAACGGTATCGGTGTAATGATCAATAATGAATCAAGGTTTTTAGCCAGGATGGTGTCATGGGTTAACTTGGATCGTCAAGATACTTAAGGGTGAATGCGTTTCGCATAGCTGTAGGGGCGAAGCATTTTTCGCTCCTACAAGCAAAGATCCCTTCATGATTAAGCTATTCCCTACTTTGAGGAAAAAGAGTGAAATTACGCTTTTTTGCAGTACTTTCCACCACGCCCCGACTACTCTGCTTGGTTTGGTCTGCTAGTCCAAAGTGGCTCGTGATTTCCTTATTAACGACCCTTAGCTCCTCTGTCTTGCCTGCCCTCCAGTTGTATGTGGGAAAATTAACCATTGATCGTATTTTAGCCACCATTGGAGAACCTTCTAGCTTGTGGTCAGGGGTGTTTATTTTAGTGGTGGCCACCTTGACCTTAACCCTAGTCACTGATAGTTTAAAAGAACTTTCCACCTATGGGGGGCAAGTATTGAGCGATCGCTTCACCCTCTATGCCAGTAATATCCTGCTCCGCCAAGCCACCCGTTTAGACTTAGCCCATTACGAAATTCCCAAATTTTACGACCTCCTCAGCCGTGCTCAACAAAGTGGCAGCACTTACCCAGTGCGAGCACTGGCCAGTTTCACCAGCTTTTTAGGGCAAAGCGTGAAGTTGATCACGCTGCTGGGCTTAATGATTAGCTTTAGCTCCCTGGCAACTTTACTGTTATTGCTCACATCCATTCCTGCTTTTTTGATTGGGGTAAAATTCTCAGGAAAACGCTTTAAAGTGCTTCGTAGACAAACCCAAAGCGGTCGGTTTGCTGATTATTTACAACGCATTTTAACCCATCAAGATTTTGCCAAAGAAATTCGCCTCTTTAATTTAACAGAACATCTCTTAAAACAATGGTATAGCGTCAGGCTCAGGTTTAATCGCGAGGCGGAGGAGCTTTCTTCCCAGCAAGCTTGGGCGCGAATGGGATCTAATTTATTATCAAAAGTGGGGTTTTATCTCACCTATAGTTGGATTGTTGTACAAACCTTACTTGATCAAATTACCATCGGCTCTCTAACAATGTATACGGGAGCGTTTCGTCAGGCTCAGGGGTCAATGCAGGGAATGTTAGAAGATCTGGCGAGTTTGTATGAAGTTAATCTTTATGTGAGCCAATTTTTTGATTTTTTAGCTTTAGAACCCTATGTTAAAAATCCAGAAAATCCCCATTCTTTCCCAAAGCCGATCCAAAAAGGTTTGGTGTTTAACTCTGTGAGCTTTAGCTATCCAGGGACGAAAAAAACGAGTATTAAGAACTTAAATTTGGTGGTTTATCCTGGGGAAAGTATTGCGTTAGTGGGGATTAATGGCGCGGGCAAAACAACGCTACTTAAGCTGTTAACACGCTTTTATGATGTTGATTCCGGGGCAATTACCATTGATGATATTCCTCTAGAGCAGTTGGATTTAAATGAACTGCGGCAAAATGTGGGGATTATTTTTCAAGATTTTGCCCGCTACCATTTAACTGTTGCGGATAATATCGGATTTGGCAATATTCAGGAACATCACAACCTGAAACTCATCCGTCAAGCGGGCATTGATGCGGGGGCCGATGCGATGATTAGCCAGTTTGATCAGGGTTACGATACGATGCTGGGGAAAATTTTTCCCGGGGGGCGAGAATTATCGGGGGGGCAGTGGCAAAAAGTGGGGTTGGCACGGGCGTTTATGAGTGATGCCCAAATTCTGATTTTAGATGAACCGACGGCAGCTTTAGATGCGATCGCTGAATATGATCTCTTCCAACGCTTCCGCCAACTGGCCGCAGGCAAAATCACCTTTTTAGTCAGCCATCGCTTTTCAACGGTGCGCATGGCGGATCGCATTGTCGTGTTAGCGGGGGGGGAAATTCGCGAAATGGGCAATCATCACGAATTAATGGCCCAGGATGGCCTCTATGCCCAAATGTTTACGCTCCAATCCTCTAGCTACGAAATTTAAGCCTATTCCATGCATTCCCCCAAAATGTAGGGGCGAAAAATTTTTCGCCCCCACGCCCATCAGGCATCCAGCAGGAAAAATCAAGGGATCACACGATTAGCTAAAGCGATCCAGCATGGCCTGCAAGCCTCCGGCATAACCCTGGCCCACAGCATTCATCCGCCATTCCCCATCTTTACGGTAAATTTCCGCCATAATCATGGCGGTTTCCGTGGAGTAATCTTCCCCGAGGTCGTAGCGTAAAACTTCCTCCTTCGTTTCCACATTCACGAGCCGCACAAAGGCATTATGGACTTGACCAAAATTTTGCCCGCGCTGGGGAGCCTCATAGATCGTCACCGTAAACACCAGTTTATGAACATCTTCGGGGATCTTGCGCAGATCGAGAATCACCGCCTCATCATCACCCTCGCCCGCCCCGGTCAGGTTATCCCCCATGTGCTTGACGGATTGGTTGGGATCAGGACTGGTTAGGTTATTGTAAAAAATGAAATGGCGGTCAGAGGGAAGTTTTTCGTTGGCACCCAGGAGAAACACAGAAGCATCGAGGTCAAAGGGTTGACCATCGGTGGAGCGGGCATCCCAGCCCAAGCCGATAAAGGCGGCTTTGAGACCTGGTGCAATTTTGTCAAGGGAAACTCGTTGTCCTTTTTGAAGAGAAACTGCCATTGTGATTTGTCTCTAAACTATGCAATGAATTTCAGTGAACTGATCGAAGCCTTTGAGGCTAATTTAGTCCAAGAGCGCAGTCTGGCCCTTGACCCCAATTGTAACCCGCCTCTGACTGGCGTTGCCGCTGTTTATGACGCTGAACCAGGAACGGTGAGCTATGTGGAGGGGGCAAAATACGCCCGCTACATTGCCACCACGGGGGCGAGTGCGTTGATTTTGCCCCCGGATTCCGCTATGCAGGAAGCAGCTACAGCGCGGGGGATTGCCTGGGTGACGACCCCAGAGCCGCGTTTGTTGTTTGCGATGGCGATCGCCCAATTCTACCAACCCTATCAACCGGCCCCCCAAATTCACCCCACAGCGGTGATTGATCCCACGGTGCAGTTAGGGGCGGGGGTGGCTATTGGCCCCCATGTGGTGATTGAGCGGGGGGTGAAGGTGGGCGATCGCGCCTGTATTTTTGCCAATACGGTGGTTTATCCCCATTGCCAGATCGGGGCGGGGACGGTGATCCATGCCAATTGCACCATTGAAGAGCGCACGGTGATTGGGGAAGATTGCATTATCCACAGCGGCGTGGTGTTGGGGGGAGAAGGGTTTGCCTTTGTGCCTCGCCGGCCCCAAGGTTGGTACAAGATGCACCAATCGGGCCATGTGGAATTGGGCGATCGCGTTGAAATTGGTTGCAATTCCACCGTGGATCGCCCCTCGGTGGGGGTGACGCGGTTGGGCAATGGGGTGAAGATTGATAACTTGGTACAGGTGGCCCACAACTGTACTTTGGAGGATCATGCGATGTTGATTGCCCAAGCGGGGCTTTCGGGTCAGGTGGAGGTGGGCCGTTGGGCGATTTTATCAGGTCAGGTGGGGGTGTCGAATCAGGTAAAAATCGGCGAGGGGGCGATCGCCGTAGCCCAAGCGGGGATTCACCGCGATGTGGCTCCGGGGGCGGTGGTATCAGGTTCCCCAGCGATTCCCCATGAGCTATTCCGCAAAATTGCCGTGATTTATAAAAAGCTCCCGGAGATGTATCAAACCCTCCGCAAGTTGCAGGCGGAGCAGGCTAAAGACTAACGTAGGATCACCCTCTTTCCAGGCGGCGCACCCGTTGGATCAAATCCGGGAGCAGCTTCAGGGCAGCGGAAACCCGGAGCCAAAGTTTATGATCAATGGCGGGATAGCCGCTGACTTGGGTATCGGGGGGGATGGAATGGTTAATCCCCGAACTCGCCCCCACTTGGACGCGATCGCCGATCGTTAAATGCCCTGCGGCCCCCACCTGCCCCGCCAAAATCACATGATTGCCCACCGTCGTTGATCCCGCTAAACCCACCTGGCCACAGAGGAGCGTATGATTGCCAATTTTGCAGCCATGGGCCACTTGCACTAGATTATCCACCTTTGTACCGGAGCCGATGGTGGTTGTGCCAATGGTGGCGCGATCGATGGCACTGAGGGCTTGAATCTCCACATCATCGCCCAGGGTGACGGTTCCCGCTTGGGGAATTTTATAAAACGTGCCATCGGGCATCGGCACAAAGCCAAACCCATCGCCGCCAATCACCGCCCCATTTTGGACGATCACCCGCTCCCCCAAAATCACCCCTTCCCGGATCGCGGCATGGCTGTGGAGGATCGAACCCGCCCCAATCACCGCATCGGCATAGATGGCGCAGTGGGGATGGATCACCACATTATCCCCAATACGAACGCGATCGCCCACCACTACATAGGCCCCAATCGTCACATTTTCCCCCAACTCCACCCCCTCCCCTAAAATTGCCGTGGGATGAATGCCGGGTTTGGGCGGGGGGGGACTGTGAAACAGGGCGATCGCCTGTGCGAAGGCATAGTAAGGATGGGCCACCTCTAAACGGGGGATCGTTAGATCGGGGGTATCCAAACCCGGTGCGACCAAAATCGCCCCAGCACGACAATCAGCCAACTTGGCCAAATATTTGGGATTGGCCAGAAACGTAATCTGCTCCGGCGTGGCCTCCTCAATCGTCCCCACCCCGGTAATCTCTAACGCCAGATCCGGGGGATTGAGTTGGCCATTCAGTTGAGCGGCAAGGGTGGCAATCTCCATCGGTTTAAGCCATCCCCATCAGGTGGGCAACGGTTTCTAAATGGTTGGCAACGCCGGTATGGGCTTGGTTGTCGCTATTGGCGATCGCACTATCGGGATCTTTCAAGCCATTCCCCGTTAACACACAAACCACCGTCGCCCCATCGGGAACCTGATCTTTGCATTTCAACAATCCCGCCACCGAGGCCGCGCTGGCCGGTTCACAAAAAATCCCCTCTTTCCCCGCTAAATGGCGATAGGCCGCCAAAATTTCCCCATCGCTCACCGCATTAAATTGCCCTTGGGAGGCTTCCCGGACGGCGATCGCCTTTTCCCAATTGGCCGGATTGCCAATGCGAATCGCCGTCGCCACAGTTTGGGGATCACGGCAAAGTTCCCCCGTCACCAAGGGCGCAGACCCCGCCGCTTGAAACCCCATCATCTTCGGCAACCGCTGACTTTTGCCCTGCTCTTGATACTCACAAAACCCCATCCAATAGGCGGAAATATTCCCGGCATTGCCCATGGGAATACAGAGCCAATCGGGAGCATCCCCCAAGGCATCCACCACCTCAAAGGCTGCGGTTTTTTGCCCCTGGAGGCGGTAGGGGTTGAGGGAATTAACCAGTGTTACGGGATAATGATCCGCCAGTTGACGCACCAAGCTAAAGCAATCATCGAAATTCCCCCGAATGGCAATCACCTCCGCCCCATAGAGCAATGCCTGAGCCAATTTGCCCAAGGCCACATAACCATCGGGGATTAACACATAGGCCTTCATTCCCCCCCGGCAGGCATAGGCCGCCGCCGCCGCTGAGGTGTTGCCGGTACTGGCACAGATGACGGCATGATCCCCCGCCTCCTTGGCCTTAGAAATCGCCATCGTCATCCCCCGGTCCTTAAAACTGCCCGTCGGGTTCAAACCGTCATACTTCACATAAACCTGTACCTTGCGCCCAATTTCCGCCGCCACCGTGGGGACAGGAATGAGAGGCGTATTGCCCTCATGGAGTGTCACAATCGGTGTCGCCTCTGTCACCGGCAAAAACTGCCGATATTGGCGAATTAGGCCGGGCCAACCTTGATGTTGGGTAGCGGTCAAAGCAAAATCAGGAGCAAAAGGACTGAAAACCACGGTGAGCCTCTCTCAGGGTGCAGAGCAACATCAAAAAAAAGATGGGACTGTTATTATCCCATCTTTTTATGTTCGCTAAAATACCGCGCTGTTATTGGGCAGCATGGGAACGTTTGCGGGATGACCAATTCCCGGATTTATTGGGGGTGCTGCTGCGATCGCCCCGATCCGGACGCTCACTGCGCTCACTGCGCTCACTGCGATCATCATAGGTGCGACGGCTGCGGCCTTTAGAGCCACCACCACCAGCACCACCACCACCACCACCATTGCCGCCCCGTTTAACGGGTTTTTGCACATCGCTATCGCTAGGCACATCCCAATCAGTTTTCATCCATGCCGGGCAAGATTGGTCATAGACCATTTGCAAAGCAGCGGCGGCGATCGCCTGGGGATCATATTCCGCACTCATTTCCTTCACCGTCGAGAGGAAAGAAGCCATCCGCTCACCCATCAGGGCTTCTTGGAGTTGGGTTTTCAGTTTTTCGAGGCGACGAGCTTCGACGGTGGCACGGGTGGGAATTTGCGAGGTTTCCAACCGTTGCCCTAAGCGCCGTTCAATGCGGTAGAGCAAATGGCGATCCATGGGTTGAATCAGCGAAATCGCTTTCCCGGTTTTGCCAGCCCGGCCCGTGCGGCCAATGCGGTGAATATAGGTTTCCGCACTGTCGGGCAGGTCGAAGTTAATCACATGGCTGAGGTCTTCCACATCCAAGCCCCGTGCGGCGATATCCGTCGCCACCACCAACTGCACTTGGCCATTGCGGAACCGTTGCACCAACCGTTCCCGTTGGGTTTGGTTGAGGTCGCCATGGTATTCATCCACCGTCAGGCCACTGCCTTGGAGCTTACTGGTAATTTCCGCCGCTGCTCGCTTCGTGCGCACAAAAATAATCCCCCGTTCCGGTTCTTCCATTTCGAGGATCGGTTGCAGGGCTTTGATTTTTGTCCAACTGCGGGGAATGGCATAGAGGCGCTGTTCAATGCGCGGCGGAGCCGCATCATCATATTTAACAGACACCGTAGCGGGGGACTTGAGGAATTTTTTCACCAAGTCTTGAATGGCACGGGGCATGGTAGCCGAGAAACAAGCGGTTTTGCGGGTTTCGGGCGTTTTTTGCATGATTTTGATGACATCATCGATGAAGCCCATACTGAGCATTTCATCGGCTTCGTCTAGGACAACCCACTGCACCGTGTCCAATTGCAGATCTTTGCGATCCAACAGGTCAATGACCCGACCCGGTGTGCCGACCACAATCTGCGCCCCCCGTTTGAGGCTGCGAATTTGTCGCTCAATGGATTGACCCCCGCAGACGGTGAGAACTTGAATCCGTCGGTTCGCTGCAAAGTCGCTGATCGACTGCGTGACCTGTTGGGCCAGTTCCCGCGTTGGGGTCAAAATCAAGGCTTGGACTGTCCCCTGTTGAGGATCAATGTGTTCGAGCACGGGCAGGGAATAGGCGGCAGTTTTGCCGGTTCCCGTTTGAGACTGACCGACCACATCCCGACCCGCGAGGATTTGAGGGATGGCTTGCACTTGAATGTCAGTGGGGGTTTCAAACCCGATTTGGGACAGTTGCTCAACGCATTGCTCTGACAGTCCAAGGCTTGCAAAAGAAATTGTCATGAGTATTTGTACTTTGGTTTTCGTTTAGTTTAAGAAACTTAACCTGATTTGGGAATGGGTTATGGTCAGCAATTCCTAACGCCAATCTCGTTCAGGTTCAGGCGGGTTGCGACGGCGCAACCGGGTTTAAGGGTTAACGGGCGATCCCGTGGAGATCGTAGATATCGGCATCGGTGATCTCGACGGGGGTGATTTGCCCCAGTTGCGCCTCGCCAGTGACATAGACGATGCCATCCACTTCGGGGGCAAAGCGGGGCGATCGCCCCACATAGGTTCCCGTCCCCGGATGTTCCTGCTCAATCAACACCGGCACGGTTTTGCCGATTTCTGCCCGGTTTTTGGCTTCGGCAATGGGTTGTTGCAGGGTCATGAGGCGATCGCGCCGCTCATCCATCACATCTTGGGGAATTTGATCCGGCAGATCATAGGCGGGGGTTCCCTCTTCCGGGGAAAAGGTAAACACCCCCACATGATCAAACTCGTGCCGCTGGACAAATTCACAGAGATGCTCAAAATGCGCCGCTGTTTCCCCCGGAAACCCGACGATAAACGTCGTGCGCGTCACCGCATCGGGAAGATCGCCCTTAATTTGGGTCATGATTTGATCATTAATCCGCCCCTGCCAAGGGCGACGCATCGCCCGCAACACATCCGGATGGGAATGTTGCAAGGGCAGATCCAAATAGGGCAGAACATTGGGGGTTTCTTGAATGGCAGCAATCACCTCCGGCGTGAGGCCGGTGGGATAGGCATAATGCATCCGAATCCAAGGCACATCAACAGTCCCCAAGGCCCGCAGTAATTCTGCTAGCTTGGGCGTGCCATAGCGATCGCTACCATAATTGGTGGTGATTTGAGAAATAAGGATTAACTCCTGTACGCCTTGATCCGCGAGGCTTTGAGCCTCAGTGACAATTGATTCAATCGAGCGAGATCGCTGGTTGCCGCGCAGGTGGGGAATAATACAAAACGCGCAGCGGTAATCACACCCTTCGGCAACCCGCAGATAAGCGACTCCTTCGGTCGTTGTCCGGTAGCGGGGCGTGGTTTCGTCGGCAATATAGGTGGGTTCAGCGGAAACTTCCGTTACCCGTTCCCCTTGCTCGACACGCTCAATAACATCAACTATCTTATGGTAGTCTGCACTGCCCACAACTGCAACTGCTTCCGGTAATTCTGCTAACAGTTCCGTTTGAAAGTGTTGGGCCATGCAGCCGGTGATCACAATTTTTTTATCGGCTTCCGCCAATTCGACAAGGGTGCGGACGGATTCTTCCCGGGCCGCCTGGATGAAGCTACAGGTATTGACAATCACATAATCTGCGCCTTCTTCATCGGCACCAATGCCGTAGCCCGACTGGGCGAGAAGGCCGAGCATATGCTCGGAGTCGATGCGGTTTTTTTCGCAACCGAGGTGGGAAATGGCGATGGTTGGCTTTTGGCCCATGGTGGATTGTGGAGGCGGGGTGAAAGGTTTTGGTGGACTGTACCATTGCCAGCTTAGAATATTTTGGGGAGGGTTTGTCGAGTGGCGATCGCCCCCCGGCTCGATCCATTATCGGGATTGGCGGAACCGGACCAGTTAGCGGCGAGTGACAAAACGGACGTGGATTTAAAACAAATTTTTTCAACCCCCCACCCGATTATTGGTGTTGTCCATCTACTTCCTCTGCCCAGTTCGCCTCGGTGGCAGGGCAATTTAAAAGCGGTCATTGCCAGGGCGGAACAGGAGGCGACGGCCTTAGCGGCAGGGGGTGTGGATGGCATTATTGTCGAAAATTTCTTCGATGCCCCCTTTGCCAAGGATCACGTCGATCCGGCGGTGGTGAGTGCGATGACGTTGGTGGTGCAGCAAATTCAAAATTTGGTGATGCTGCCGGTGGGGATCAATGTGCTGCGCAATGATGGCCGCAGCGGCATGGCGATCGCCTCCGTTTGTCAATGCCCCTTTATTCGCGTCAATGTCCTCACGGGGGTAATGGCGACGGATCAGGGCTTGATTGAAGGCAATGCCCATGATCTGCTGCGCTATCGACGGGAATTGGGGGCGGATGTGGCCATTTTTGCCGATGTGTTGGTGAAGCACGCCCGGCCTTTGGGTACGCCCAATTTAACCACGGCGGTACAGGATACCATCGAGCGGGGGTTAGCGGATGCGGTGATCCTTTCCGGTTGGGCTACGGGTAGCCCGCCTAATTTGGAAGATTTAGAATTGGCGGTGAATGCGGCTAAAGGTACGCCGGTTTTAATTGGTAGCGGCGCAGATTGGGACAATATCGGCACATTAATGCAAGCCGCTAACGGCGTGATTGTGGCCAGTTCCCTCAAACGCCACGGCAAAATCACCGAACCCATTGATCCCATTCGGGTTCAGGGCTTTGTGGAAGCGGCAAGGGAAGGCGCGGCGATAGGGGCGATCGCCCCCCCTCCAGCGGTAAAAATTGCCCCCTAGCTCTCCCCAACCTTGAAGGCCATCCCCCATAATGGGATCGTAAATTTTCCGCAGGATTTCCAGATCTGATGGCAGAACCTTGGCTTTATCGTTGGTCTCGCCCCTTAATGGGGGCGATCGCCCTCTTGGGCCTACTCCTTACGGCCTATCTCACCTGGGCAGAACTCACCGGGCAAACCCTGATCTGCCCCATCACCGCCAACGGTAGCGATTGTAACGATGTCCTCAACAGCGTTTACGGTCGGGTGTGGGGGGTTCCGATTTCTGCCTTTGGTGCGGGGGCCTATGGGGCGATCGCCTTCGCGGCCTTGGTTCCCCTGGCGATCTCAGGGCCACGCCGTCAGATCGATGCCCTCACTTGGCCGGTGTTGTTGGTGGGATCCCTGATCATGGCCACCTTCAGCGGCTATCTCATGGCCATCCTCGCCTTTGAACTCCACAGCTTTTGCCCCTACTGCCTGGCTTCTGCCCTCTTCGCCTTCACGCTATTAGGTTTGAGCCTTTTCGGCCATCCCTGGCCTGATCTGGGGCAACTATTGGCCACTGGGGGGATCGTCGTTGTTTTAACCTTGGTGCTTACCCTAGGGATTTATAGCCAAGCCAGCCCGCCCCTAATGGCGATGGGCGATCGCCAACCCATCCCCACCCTCAACAGCCGTCCCGAACCCGGCAAAGGCTGGCCCATCAGCACCCGCTCCGGCCCCGCCGAACTGGCCCTAGCGGCACATCTCCAAAACATTGGCGCAAAAATGTACGGGGCCTTTTGGTGTCCCCACTGCGGCGAGCAAAAACTCTTATTTGGTCAGTCTGCCTTCGCCCAAATCCACTACATCGAATGCGCCCAAGGCGGCCACAACGCCCAACCCGACCGCTGCCGAGCCGCCGGTCTCGAAGCCTACCCCTCCTGGGAAATCAACGGCCAAATCCACACCGGCCTCCACAGCCTCGACGACCTCGCCCAACTCTCCGGCTACACCGGCCCCGCCAACTTCCGTTACTTCCACCCCAACCTCAACTAACTTCCCACTTCCTACTTCCCACTTCCTACCCCATGCCACGCAAACGCTCCACCCCCTGGATTCATCAATGGTCACGGTTCATCATCGGGGCGATCGCCACCGTGGGCTTGACCCTCACCAGCTACCTCACAATCACCAAACTCACCGGCACTGAAGTCGCCTGTTCCGCCGCCGACTTTGCTGCCGGGGCCAGTGGTTGCGGGAGTGTCCTTGATAGCCCCTATGCGATCGTCTTTGGCCTGCCCCTCTCCCTCTTTGGCGCTTTAGCCTATCTCTCCATGGGTACAGCCGCCCTCGTTCCCTACGCCGTCAATGGCGATCAAAATGTAAAATTCCGCAAAAGCTTAGAAACTTGGACTTGGCTGTTTCTGCTGGTGGGGGCTACCTCCATGGCGGTGTTTAGCAGTTACCTGATGTATCTCCTCGCTGCCAAACTGCAAACCACCTGCTACTACTGCATCGGTTCGGCCCTCTTCTCCTTTAGCCTCTTTGGGTTAAGCCTGTTTGGCCACGACTGGGAGGATGTGGGGCAGTTACTCATGACTGGGGTGATTGCTGCCCTGATCACGATTATTGCCACCTTGGCGATCTATGCTCCCCTCAATAACCCCGCTACTGCCAATGGCCAAGAACTCCTCCCCACCGTTACAGAAAGCCCAGTACCGGGGATCGGTTGGGAAATTAACACCACCTCCTCCACCTCAGAGATTGAACTGGCCAAACACCTCACCGAGGTAGGCGCAGTCATGTATGCCGCCTATTGGTGTCCCTTCTGTCATCAGCAAAAACTGCTCTTTGGCAAGGAAGCTGTGGCAGAACTCACCTATGTGGAATGTGCGGAAGATGCCATTAAAAATCCGCAACCGGCTAAATGTGCGGCGGCGGGGGTGGATTCCTACCCGGCTTGGCAAATTGATGGGCAACTACTGAAAGGGCGGGTCTCTTTGGAAGAGTTAGCTGCAATTACGGGCTATGAAGGCCCCCAAAACTTTAAATATCAGGTTCCTTAACCGCCGTTGGTGCATTGCCTCGTTGTTTGGAATCCGTCTCCTCGGTCATTACTATGCTCCATCGTTTCCGCTGGTTGCCTCGGCGGCTACTGCGCCACAAGAGTATTCTCCTCACCATGGGTGGGGTGACATTGGCTATTTTGGCGGCGCGAGGCTTGGGGTTGTTGCAAACTTGGGAATGGGCGGCTTGGGATTATTTGGTGCGATCGCGCCCCCTCGAAAGTCCAGAGGAGCGCATTTTAGTCGTTGCAGTTACGGAGCAGGACATTCAAACCTGGGGCTATCCCCTCACGGATCAGGTAGTGGCTGAACTGTTGGAAACCCTAGATCAGGGCCAGCCGAGGGTGATTGGCCTTGATATCTATCGCAATAGCCCCAGGGAACCGGGAACCGCCCAACTCCGGCAGGTGATTCAAGACCTCCCTAATGTGGTGGTGATTGAGCAGTTGGAGGACAAGAAAACTATTGGCTTGGCTCCCCCAGAGGGGACTCCCCCAGAGCAAATTGGCTTTAACAATGTGGTTCATGATGCCGATGGTGTGCTCCGTCGTAGCCTCCTGTTTGCCCATATTGACGGTCAACGCAAAACCAGTTTTGCCCTCCAGGTGGCAAGGCGTTACCTCAAGGCTGAAGGCATCATGCTGGAAGCAGCAGCGATCAATCCCAAGTTTGCCCAGGTGGGAACGCAGGTTCTTTTCCCCTTTCATCGCAATCTCGGCCCCTATGCCTATGCCGATGACCAGGGCTATCAAGTTTTGGTGAATTATCGCGATCATGATCTCTTTGAGAAAGTGTCCATGGGGGAAATTTTGGCGGGGCGGGTGTCGCCGGAACAATGGCGCGATCGCATTATCCTGATCGGCTACACCGCCGAAAGCGTCAAGGATTACTTTTCTTCCCCCTATAGTGCCAAACTCCTCCAAGCACCACTCCAGTTTTCCGGGGTGGAATTCCATGCCAACTTTATTAGCCAGATCCTCAGTGCCGGTCTTGATAATCGGCAGTTGATCCGGTTTTGGTGGCCTTGGGTGGAAGGGGTGTGGATTTTGCTGTGGGCAGGTATGGGGGCAATGATTGTGGAGCGGGTGCGATCCGCGCCAGCGTACCTATCGCCCCTACGCTATTCAGCGCTACTCCTTGGCTCTGTGGTTTTGCTCGGCTTGGCTGCTTACGGGGCCTTGCTTTGGGGTTGGTGGATTCCCCTCGTTCCCCCGGTGTTAGCCCTGGGCCTTGCAGCGGTGATCCTCACCAGTTACCTCGCCTACCAAGAGGAAGAACTGAAGCGATCGACAGAATTTTTCCGCTCGATTATCGACAACATCCCCGATCCGATTTTTGTTAAAGATCCCCAACACCGTTGGATGGTGTTTAATCAGGCCTTTTGCCAATTTAGTGGCTATCGCCCGGAGCAAATTCTCGGCAAAACCAATCAAGAGATCTTTGGTGTCACTGAAGCGGCTTGGTTTGATCAGCAGGAGAAATTGGTCTTTCAATCCCGCCAGCCCCAAGAAAATGAAGAACCCTACACCCACACCAGCGGCACAAAATACTTGAGTGCGACAAAGCGATCGCTCCATCAAGATGCCGCTGGCAACCGCTTCCTCGTTGGCGTAATCCACGACATCACCGAACGCAAACGGGTAGAAGAAGAACTGCGCCGCACCACCGCCGAACTCACCCGCTCCAACAGCGAACTCCAAGCCACCCAAGACCGCCTCCACCGCCTCGCCTATTCCGACTCCCTCACCGGCCTTGCCAACCGCAAAGCCTTCTTTGAAAGTTTCCAAGCCACCCTGAACTGGGCAAAGGAACAGCAAAAGTTAGTGGGATTGCTTTATCTCGATCTTGATGGTTTCAAAGGGATTAACGATTCCCTCGGCCACACCGTCGGGGATTTACTCCTGAAAGCAGTGGCCAAACGGATCAGCGATTGCCTGCGGGATAGCGACAGGGTGGCCCGGTTAGGGGGCGATGAATTTACGGTGATTCTGCCGGGGCTAAAACAAGCCCAGGATATCAATATTGTCAGCGAAAAAATCATCGCCACCCTCCGCGAACCCTATTGCCTAGAGGATCATCAGGTGATCGTCACCGTCAGTATTGGCAGCAGCCTCTATCCCCAGGATGGTGAAACCGAAGAAATTCTCATCAACAAAGCAGATCACGCCATGTACGCCGCCAAGCAACAGGGCCGCAACCAACACCAAAGGGCCTGATCCAAATTCTGCTGGTATTGCAAAGTTTTGTAAAGACGTTAAGATATCCCTATGGGATCCGGAGCATCCCTCTTATCGGTCTGTATAGGGTTTAAGTGCGTTGGGTGTTTAGCGAATCTTGGGGAGACCAGCCAATTCGTTCAAGATTTCTTAATGATTGCCCTTTGCATTTTCAACATCCGTGAATATACTTAAGTTGTAATTGTTGCCGACAAAGCTCATCTGGGTTAAAGCCATGTTTACTCTCATTCGCACAACTGCTGTTGTTGGATTGATTGGACTACAGTCCATGGTCGGATCCTGGTCAGCATCAGCGACGGACTATCGTCTTACCCCCTCTGGGGAGACTGTCACCCTCCTCACAACAGCAGTTCATCCGCTCACCCCCATCAGTCAAAAGGAATTTGAACCCGAAGATAACGGCAGTCCTGATCGAACCTCTGGGGCTGGCGGTCATTAATAATTTCTGATGCGAGTGAAATAAATTTGGTGTTGCCATCTAGAATTAGGTTAGCTGTGATCGCGTCTTGGGATTGCCTGTGAAGCTCAGAGCCGTAAATAAACGAACACCTTTCCAAAACCCAGTTTGGAATTTATTTTTGTAGATTTCTAGATGAGGCAAGCGGTTCCCAGCAAAGCAGATATTTTACTGGTGGACGACACACCGGAAAATCTCCGGTTGCTTTCAACGGCATTAATCCAGAAGGGATATAAAGTCCGCAGTGTGATCAATGGGCGCATGGCCCTGATGGGGGCGAAGGCTGCCCCCCCGGATCTGATCCTGTTGGATATTTGTATGCCGGGAATGAATGGCTATGAGGTTTGCACTCACCTCAAGGATGATCCAACGACGGCAGATGTGCCGATTATTTTCATCAGCGCCCTTGATGAAGTGATTGATAAGGTACAGGCCTTTGCGGTGGGTGGGGTGGACTACATCACGAAACCCTTTCAGTTTGAGGAAGTTTTGGCGCGGGTGGAGAACCAACTGACGATCCGGCAGTTGCGTCGCTCCCTTGAATCCCTCAATGGCCAACTAGAGGAGCGAGTGCAGGAGCACACCCAAGCCCTAGAGCGAGAAATTCAAGAACGAAAGCGGGCCCAAAATGAATTACTCCACCTGGCTCTCCATGATCCCTTGACTCAACTGCCCAATCGTAGCCTTTTGATGGATCGCCTTGAAGCGATGTTGTTCCATAGCGAACAGCAGCCGGATTATGGGTTTGCGGTGCTGTTTTTAGATTGCGATCGCTTCAAACGCATTAATGATTCCCTCGGCCATACGGTGGGCGATCGCCTCCTAGTCGCCATTGCCCAACGTCTCAAGCAATGCATCCGGCCCCAAGATACCCTAGCCCGTTTAGGGGGGGATGAATTTGCAATTTTAATTGATGGTTGTGAGGATGCCAAAACAGGACTTGACCTAGCCCAAGCCTTAAACCACAGCCTCACCGAACCTTTTTACCTTGCCAATTACGAAATTTTCATCAATGCCAGTATTGGAGTGGTGTTTAATAGCGATCGCTTCTATCAACAAATCCATCCCACTTCAGCCCCCTACTGCTTAAACCTACGCTACACCGATGCAGAACACCTATTGCGGGATGCCGATACCGCCATGTACCGCGCCAAAGCCCTGGGCAAAGGCTGTTATGAAGTCTTCAGCCCCGATCTCCATTACCAAGCCCGCAGCTTATTGGAGTTAGAAACCGATTTGCGCCGGGCCCTAGAGCAGGAAGAATTTCTCCTTTATTATCAGCCCATTGTCGCCCTCCAACGGGGTAAAATTGCCGGATTTGAAGCCTTAATCCGTTGGCGGCATCCCAAAAAAGGGTTTATTTCTCCCGCTGAATTTATCCCGGCGGCGGAGGAAACCGGCTTAATTGTTCCCATTGGCGAATGGGTCTTTCAAACCGCCTGTCATCAACTCAAACAATGGCATGATTTAGCAATAACCACGGAACCGTTAACGATGAGTGTTAATTTTTCAGTTCGCCAATTTTCCCAAGCTAATTTTATTGGCAGAATTGAATCAATTTTAGACCATACCCAAGCAGATTGCGGCTGCTTAAAGCTTGAAGTAACAGAAAGTGTCTTAATTGATCAACCGGAATCAGTAATGTCTTTATTGCATGAGTTGAAGGCTAAACAATTAAAATTGAGCCTTGATGATTTTGGCACGGGTTTTTCGTCCTTAAGTTATCTCCACCGTTTCCCGATGGATACGTTAAAAATTGACCGCTCATTTATTGGTCGCATTGGGGATAATCCCAAAAATTTAGAAATTGTCCAGGCAATTATTTCTTTAGGTCATAACTTAGGCATTGAAACCATTGCTGAAGGCATCGAAACCCCCCACCAACTGGCCCATTTACGCGCCCTCGGCTGTGAATACGGCCAGGGCTATTTTTTCGCAGAACCCATCGCCGCAGCGGATGCAGAGGCATTGCTGGCCCAAGATCCCTGTTGGTAGGATCCCCCCTGCCCCCCTTAAAAAGGGGGGTGAAGAGAAAAACCCCCTTTTTAAGGGGGTCGGCGTAGCCGGGGGGATCAGGCTCTACTGCAATTGGGCGATCGCCCCCCGATTAATTAACACCCCTTGGGTGAGCAAATCTCGCACCGTGGCCAATAATAATCGTTGTTCATTCACTTCAAATTGCACCGCGATCCGATCAACCCCCGCCTCACCGGGGGGGTTTAAGGGGGCAATACAGACGGAATCTTTGCCCTCGGTGAGGGAACGGTATTGGGCTTGGTGTTGGAGGTGTTGGCTCACCATTCGTCCTTGGTCATCGTAGGTGACGGTGGCAGCGGTGGTGTTGCCCAATTCCCCCACATCAAGACGGATTTCTGTTTGGCCATCTCGTGCGACTTGGAGCGTTAAGGGTTCATCGCGCACGGTGGGGTAACGGGTTCCGGCGGCAAAGAGGTTGAAATAGCTATAGGTGCGGGTGGCGGGTTCCCACAGGCGGATCGCGTAGCTGTGATGGAGGTAATCAACGACGGTTACTCTTTGCCCTAGGGCTAAAGCACCGTGACAGACGGCTTCAAAGGGTTTTTCTAAATGGAGGCGCGATCGCCCAAAATAGGCCGCAATCAATTGCTGCACCGCTGGCATTAAACAACTTCCTCCCACCAGCAACACCTGCTCAATATCGTTCTTATGCACCCCTTGATTAAGGGCAATTTGTAACACCGTATCGAGGGCATCGCGGAGATGTTCGAGGAAATCCTGCTGTTCGAGAATTTGTTCGAGGCGATCGCGGTCTAAACTCACCTCATAAACCATCAACGTTGTCTCATCGAGCCAACTTTCTGAGGCAGTAAATTGATCTGAAAGGCGAATTTTCAACCGTTCCGCTACTTCTACCAAGCCATGCCAAGCCGTCGGCTGTAAGGATTGCCGGGGGATACCTTCCCTTTCTAAATAATCCTCCGCGATCCAAATATCCACATCTTCCCCTCCCACCAAGGCATCAGCCTTGGCAATCACCACCCCCTGCACCGCCTCATTTTCTCCCCGAAACTGTGTCCGCACCAAACTCAGATCTAACGTCCCTCCCCCAAAATCCACGACCAGAACTAAGGCATTGGGATGGGTTAAGCCATAACCCAGAGCCGCTGCTGTGGATTCATCGACAAACTGAATGGAGGCAATCCCCTGCTGTTGGCCCCAGGCTTGGAACCAATGGAGATAGGCCTCAAAGGCCCCCACGGGTACGGTGAGGATTAGGTTTTGGGGCGCAAACGGAGCGAGTTGTTCCCAAATTTGGTTTAAAAAATGGGTGGCAATATCCCGATGGCTGTAGCTCTGGCCATCCAATTGGCGGGGCGGGATGGGAAAGGCGGCAACCAGATCCCGCTTGAAGTGGCGAAACCGCCGCTGAGGATCCCGCTCCCCTAAACGGCGCGATCGCACCAACTCCCCAATCATTACCGTCTCCCCATCCTGAACATAGACCCAACTGGGAATCACCGGAACCATCGTGCCATTAGCCAGATAGAACATCCGACTTATACCAGGAAACTTCAAAGTTTCCGGGGCTTGGGTATCCGGGGCCAGGAGGCTAACGAGGGTGTTGCTCGTGCCGAAATCGATCGCAATGGTGGTCATGGTGGTTTTTTAGTGAGAAGTGAGGAGTGAGAAAAAATCTAACTCTTTTCTTCCTACTTCCTACTCCCTACTTCACAACAACAGCCGCGAATCACCGGGCTGGGGAAATTCTGAAGGGGTTGGTGTGGGGGGGGTTGGGGTTGGTGTGGGTTCGGGTTGCGGGGCGGGGGGTTGGGCGGCGGGGCCATCGTAGAGGCGGACGAGGAGATTGACGAGGGTTTCCCGTTGACTTTGGTTGAGGCGGTTGAGGGCGGCGCGATCCGCGCTGCTTGGCTCCGGTTGGAGTTGACGGGCAAAGGGGTATTGCTCCGGATTGATGGTTTCATTGGCCCCCAAATAATCCGCGAGGGTGAGCTTCCAATCAAGGCGGAAGAGGGGCGATCGCCGTTTGAGTCGTTGGTGGTAATGGAGAAAGCGGAAAATTAACGTATTTTCCGGTTGGGTTACGCCAGCCTGTTGGTAGTGGTTTTCGAGGGGGAGTTCGGGCATTGCTGCATAAACCGCCGCCGCCACATCGGGGAAGGTTTGGCTGGCCACAGGGGCCGCCCCGAAGAGGACAGCGAGAAAAGTAGCCATTGCCAAAACCAGAGCCACAAACCAACGGGAAACTGCCATAGCCTTAATCACTAATAATTTCCGGCTGGGTCAACTCATCGGACATCTCAATCACGGCGCGAATCACCGGCTTCATCATCGATTCATCATGATTCTCAAAATCTTCATAACGACGACGTTTCGCCCGGTTGGCCACCTGTACCGTAATCCGATAACGGTTAGAAGCTGCCTCCATCAGTTCATCGGCACGGGTGGTAATTTCACCAAAATCAAAGGGCAAACGTTTAGCCATGGGTTCAGGATTTTGCAGAGATAACGCCCTTCATTGTAAGGGATATGGAATCCGGTTGTAGAATCGATGGATGTAGGGGCGAAAATTTTTCGCCCCTACGCTGACTGGCGCAACAAATGCCCCAGGAGGTAGAGGGAGCCACAACAGACGATGCGATCGCTCTCCATCCCACAGGCGGCGGTGAGGGCGGGAATAATATCGGGGTAGCAATGGCAGGCGGCCAGGTCGGGGCAAAGGGTTTGGGCGAGGATGGCTAAATCTTCGGGGGTGGCGGTGAGGTGGTCGGGGACGGGGACGAGGTGGAGGGTATCCCCTGGCCTTAATAGGGCTTTGAAAATATCGCTGTGATCTTTGGTACTGAGCATTCCCATCACCCAAGTAATGGGTTGGGGGGGAAGGGTATCGAGGTATTGGCGCAGGGCTTCAGCGGCGGCGGGGTTGTGCGCTCCATCAAGGAGGATTTCTCGCCCTTGCCATGGGTAAGGTTGCAGGCGGCCGGGCCATTGGGTTTGGGCCATGCCGGTTTGTATGGCTTGCGCGTCGATTTGCCAACCCTGTTGTTGGAGTTGTTGGAGGGTGGCGATCGCCAAGGCGGAATTTTGCAACTGTACCCCTCCCTTTAACGGTAGGGGATAGCTTACCCCTAGGGCTGTGGCCCAACCCGGTTGCTCACTCCATTGGGCTGGTGCGACCCATTGGGCAGGGCAGGCCAGTTCTGTAAGGCGCGACTCTACCACTGCCTCAGCTTCGGGGGGCAGTTGGCCAATGACAGCGGGGCAGCCCGGTTTGAGAATCCCGGCTTTTTCAC
The DNA here is from genome assembly GCF_034932185.1 of Spirulina sp. CCNP1310. Lineage (NCBI taxonomy): Bacteria > Bacillati > Cyanobacteriota > Cyanophyceae > Spirulinales > Spirulinaceae > Spirulina > Spirulina sp. CCNP1310. The sequence continues at coordinate 82,458 of NZ_JAYGHW010000092.1, forward strand.
GGGCAATATGGCTCAGGGTGGGGCCAAGGCGTTGCCAATGCTCCAAACTCAGGGAGGTAATCACGCTCACCAGGGGATGATCATTGACATTCGTCGCATCCAATCGCCCCCCCAACCCCACCTCAATCACGGCAATATCCACAGCTTGCTCGGCAAAGTAGAGCCAGGCCGCAGCGGTGACAATTTCAAACACTGTCGGCGGTTCAAATTGGGGATCAATGGCGGCAATGACCCGCTGGCAAAGATCTTCCAAATCCTGGAGATCAATAAATTGGCCATTGAGCCAAAACCGTTCAGGCCAATCGATCAAATGGGGGGAAGTGTAGCGGCCAACGCGATAACCGGCGGTATGGAGGACGCTGCTCAGGTAGGCACAGACGGAGCCTTTGCCGTTTGTGCCAGCCACATGGATGAAGGCCACGCAGTCTTGGGGATTCCCCAGGGCTGCTAACAGCCGCTTGATCCGTTCAAGGCCAAGATGTACGCCAAAATGTTGGTAGGGTTCAAGGAGATGATTGAGGGTCACGATCGCAGTTAAATTTGAAAATAATCGTTAAAAATCCATTGCCAATCTTGACGGTTTTTGATCCCTACGGCTAGATCTGAGGTTGGGATTACTTTGGGGAGGGTGATAGGTACGCTAACGCGGATCACTTTGCTCTCGCGGATCGCCCTCGGATTTCTGGGATAAAATTGGGACACCTAGACTCCGAACCGGGTCAGGACGGAGCAAACCTAAACAATTCAGTGCAATCAGCCAAATGGTCATGGTCAGACAGTCACAGGGGCAACTCCCCATCAAACAACGACTCACCCGATTGGGCTTGGGAATGGTAACGGCTTTGGGTCTAGGGGCGCTCGCCTCCCTGTTTAACCCCAACCCCGCCCACGCCCAATTTATTATTACCCTTCCCGACGGTGTACGTTGTGAAGGGCAATTTAGAGGTTATACCGGCAATGGCATTTGTCAATATCCCGATGGCTATTATCGCGGCGACATTCTCAACGGTCGTCGCCATGGCCGAGGCGTTTTCTACTACTACGACACGGAAACCAGTAACGAAAACTTTCAAACCGTTTACGATGGCCAATTTCAAAATGGCCTCCCCCATGGCCGGGGTAAATTCATCTATGGCAACGATAACCGCTACGATGGCGAAGTCCGCAACGGCCTCCCCCATGGCACAGGGTTATTCACATTCCGCACCCAAAACCCGACGATGGAAGTAGGCGATATTGGCGACCCTTACTTAATGGGTGTCAATTGGAATCAACCGGAATATCCGAGCCGTTACTATGGAGGAGTCCAGGACGGCCTCCCCTCCGGACGGGGTTCGATGGTTTACGGAGCTTGTCGGGATTATAACGGTGATCTCCGCTGTGCTCGCCATGATGGCCTATTTCGCAATGGCTTACCCCATGGCCAAGGAACCTACACCTCCAATAACTGTGCCACCCGTAATGGACGTTTAGAATGTATCCGTTTTTCCGGTAATTTTTGGTCAGGACATCCCAACGGCACAGGCACTCTTTCCTTCCCCAATGGCACCACCTGCCAAGGTCAGTTTAATGATGTGACGATGAGCGGTCAGGCAACTTGCACCTATGCCAATGGCGATCGCTATACCGGCGAACTGCGTTTAGGTGTACCCCATGGCATCGGTCGGATGCGTTATGCTAATGGTCGCGTCTATGAGGGTGAATTTCAACTGGGTGATCCAACCCCCCGCATTATTCGTGAACCGGAAGCACCAGACACGAGCGATCGCCCCCCCCAACTGCCCCGCTAACTGCGTTCATAGTGAGCCAAAATCGCCCCAATTTGCGATTGGGTGGAAGAGTTAGCATCAAAGGTCAAAGCTAACCCCTCCACCTGACTCTTGCCATAGTCAAAAGTGGCGCTCTCTGAATACAGTTGAATCTTGACCGCCATCACCCCAGAAACCTGCTCCAGTTGAGCCGCAATTTCGCGATAAACCGCAAGGGGCAAAGGGGAGCAACACCAAAATTTTTCCACAGCCTTGATCATCCTCGCTGGATTAACATCAGAGGCAAATAAGCAGCAGTAGGCGTTCCGCCTTCACCCAACACTTTTACCACTTCAATGCCCAATTCTTCAAAAACAACCCGAGGTGTACCGCCGCGATTGGGTTCAATCCGTTTCACCAACACTTGACCCCCTTCTAGATATTCCCCTTCGCGCACATAACGACTCTTACCATCGGAGGATTCCACGATCGCCACCCGGCGGCCATCGGGTTGCACCACCACGCCAGTCACTTTGAGGCCTTGGGCGAGGGTGGGGGTTGGCAGTTCCGGTAAGTCTGGTTCAAAGGGTTCATCCGGTGAACTCGGTGGGCCACCTGGCCCCTGGGGAGATTGGGGAGATTGGGGCGTTTGGGGAAATTGGGGAATGAGGGGGACAGGGGGTTGAGGCAGTTGGGGAATTTGGGGGATGTTGGTGGAGGGAGCAGAGGGAGTACGTTCGCCTCTAGGGCCAATTTGGGGGATGAGGGGTACGGGCATTTGCGGTAAGTTAGGGATTTGGGGCAATTGATCCCCTAGGCCTCTCTGGACTTGACCACCACTCACAACATTTTCAGGTACGGGAATGGTGGCAAAGGGGTTAGAGCGGCCCTGAGCCGCCAGTCTCACCGCCGCATCGGCACTCACCAAGGGAATTAGACCTTCTGCGGCCACATCCTCATCTTCTTCAGGATCTGCTGCTTCGGCATCAGTGGTTTCTCCCCCTTCCACGAGGGGATCAGGAAATGGTGCATCTTGGGGGGCTACGGGGACAGGTTCAACCACAGCCCCATCTTCTCCCCCTCCGAAAAACGGCAAAGAAGCACACCCCGTCATTAGGGTACAGAAAACAGTCAATCCGGTTAACAGTCGTTTGTCGCGCATGATCCAAATCCCTTTACTGCATCGCCATCGCCTTCACCAGCCGATCTGAGTATAAATCACACGACAAGAAACGGGTTGGTTTTGGGAGAATTTTCTCTCTAAAGCAAATTAGTTTTTCTGCATCGAAGTTTTGAGGGCATCGAGGCCCTTTTTCAACCGCCGCGAAACAGTGATCACGCTAATCCCTAAGCGATCCGCCACCTCTTTTTGGGTGAGGTCATGGAGAAAAACAAATTCTAAAACATGGCGGGTGCGCTCTTCCAGTTGCACCAAAGCCTGCTGGAGGCGAATTTGATCATCCTGGGCCAGTTGGAAACTGCGATAACGATGATCCGGAACCAATTCCCCTAAACAGGTGGAACCCTCATCACTGTCCCCCATGGGGCTATCGAGGCTGAGGGGTTCGCGGTTTTGGTGGGCGAGTTTGATTTCCTGCCATTGGGCGAGGGAAAGGTTAAGGGCGATCGCCACTTCCTGATCCGTCGGTTGGCGGTTGAGTTGGATCCGTAAATCCTGGCTCACCTTCACCGCCCGCCGCTGCATTTCCAACCATTGGCGGGGAATCCGGATCGGCGTACTCTTATCCCGCAGGTAATGCTGGATTTCACCACGAATATAGGGAATCGCAAAGGAGCTAAAGGCATGGCCCTTGGTGACATCAAACCGCTCAATGGCCCGAATCAGGCCCAAGCAACCCACCTGCATCAAATCTTCATAACTTTCATGGCAGCGCTCTACCCAATGGTGGGCCTCCCGACGCACAAGACCAATGTTCATCTGCACAATCTGATTCCGCAACTGAGGGTCAGGGTGGTTGCGGTAGGTTTGTAGCAAAGAAAGGCTGTCACTTTTGACGGTGCGTGAGGTTGGGGACATTACATTTAGAATGCCTCAGGGCAATGAACAGGATAGAGGGTTGAGGATCTGGGGGGATGAGTGGGAAGGAGTCTCTAGGACATCTACCCTCATGGGATGGTGATTTTAATAGGAGTTGAACTGGATTGTCCCTTAGATCTCCCCTTAGTTTAGTCTGGGTTGTGGTGAATGGAAAGCGTATTTTCCTCAAAAAAATAAAAAAACCTGACAACCGCCGAAGGCGATCGCCAGATTCAGACTCAAAACTCGACTGGAAATGGGGTCTAGGCTTTGGGTTCAACCCGAGCGTAGAAACTCCCCTTAATTTTCACTTCTTCAGGATCATCAGCCCCTAAATCCGTATCCGAAGGCTGCACGCTCACGAAAGTGCCAGCAATTTCCCCGGTTTCTCCATCAACTTTGGTGATCTGTAAAGACATTTCACCTTCGCCGGTTTGATAGCGTTTGACGTTGGCGCGGTTCAATTGCTCCTCATCGGCTCCCGCAGGAAGCGCGACGGCATTATCATAACCACTGGCCACACCCCGACCCTTGGGATCAAGGAACACAGAACCCCGGTAGGAAGGCACAAAGAATTTCCCTTCAAAATCCGTCGAAGCATTTAACGTATCAAAACCTGGCTCAGTTTTGCCGTCAAAATGCTTGACCGTGAACATGAACGGCACTTGCTCGCCACCGGGCAGCAGGATCGTAATCGGTTGGAAATCAATCCCTGCCTCTTCTGTAAAGGACAAAACCCCATTGCTATCAGCGGTTAGCGTGCCGCTGATGGCCGCTAAACTGGAGGTGTAGCGGGTCAAGACTTTGCCTTCCACAAACTCCGGATTTTGACGTTTGTTGGTGGGTTCTTCCTTAACGAAGTATTGCTTCGGCTCTAAGCACATGCCGGTGATTTCATAGGCTTTACCCGGAGCAATGGCGATCGTCCCCCGGGCAGTTTCGTCTAACTCCGGGCAACCATTGGCTAGCCCCGTATTGACGATTTCGTCATAGGTCAGTTGGCGATTGGTGGCATTGGCCGGCCCATCACTACAGGCGGTCAGTAGCCCTAGGCATAGGGCAAAAAAAGCAATCAGTAGTCCGCGATAATACTTCATGATTAACCTCGTTTTTGTCAATCTCTGCGTTTAAAAAATAGCCGCAAGCAGTTGAGATCGCCGTTGAACATCTCTAAAATGGCTGCGTTTGGATGACAAGCTCAACATCCAGTAGGGCCGCTGCAATTCTAGTCAATAGGGGTTTGACCTCCCAGATTGTGCTGATGTTTTCACGATCTCACTTAGGCTGTCGTGGGGTTGAAACACCCCACATTCAAAGTTTTGGCGCAACTTTTGCATAAAGCACATTGTACACGGGTACGTTCCTTTTCCTTAACGGGTTGGGGCGATCGCCCCAAATCCGTTCAACCCACGAGAAATCAAGGCGATCGCCCCCCCCAATCCCGACAGGGAACCGCTTAGGCGTATGATTTGAGGGAGCATTGGCTCTGTTTGCTGTTTACTTGTACCTATGGAACGCGATCACAACGCCCCGAATCCCTGCGAGGCTGAACTCACTCGTCTTTTAGCCGCGCTGCTCGACCTCGCCCATCAACAGGAAGGCGATAGTCTAGCCACGTTAAATATTTTGCGATCGCTCAGTGCTACCCATGCCCAAATCCGCGACGATCTTTTTCTGCCCCATTTGCCCACCACCCGCCACGATCTCGCCAATCTGCTCCGGGATATGGAGGAAACGGGGGGTTGGCCCTTCATTGAGCGGATGCGCCTCCAAGCCCTCTTGATTAACCTCGATTGGCAGATGGGAATTTACCCTGATCCGGAAAAGTAGCCTCGAAGAATCAGGCTACAATTAGACCGAGATCAAACGCTTCAGGACACCTAAAACTATGGCTTTCACCCTTAATCCGATTCGCTTTGGTACCGACGGTTGGCGGGGGGTGATTGCCGCCGATTTTACGATGGAGCGGTTGGTACAGGTCGCCCCCATTGCTGCGACGGTGTTGGCGGCAAACTATGGCCATGTGGAGCAAAATCGGCTAATCATTGTCGGTTACGATCGCCGCTTTATGGCGGAAACCTTTGCCCAGGCCGCAGCGGAAGCGGTGCAGGCCATTGGCTTTGATGTGTTGTTGGCGGAGAGTTACGCCCCCACGCCGGCCTTTTCTTGGGCCGCGAAAGCGCAAGGGGCCTTAGGGGCTTTGGTGTTAACCGCTAGCCATAACCCCGCCAGCTATTTGGGTTTAAAGGTGAAAGGCTGGTTTGGGGGGTCGGTGACGGCGGAAATTACGGAGCAGATTGAGGCCCGGCTAGGGGAAGCTCTGCCCCAGGATGTCACCCCCGGAACCCTCAACCGCTTTGATCCTTGGGAAAGCTATTGCGGAGCATTACGGCAAAAGGTGGATGTGGGGCGGATTCGCGAGGCGATCGCCTCTGGCTCCCTCCAGGTTTATGCTGATGTGATGCATGGGGCGGCGGCCACGGGGTTAGAGCGGCTGCTAGGGATTGCGATTCATGAACTCCATAGCGATCGCGATCCCCTCTTTGGCGGCGGCGCACCGGAACCGCTCCCCAAATACTTAACGGAAATCATGGCGACGATCCGCGCTGCTGCTACAAATCAAGAGCCGGGGATTCGGGTCGGATTGGTGTTTGATGGGGATTGCGATCGCATTGCCGCCATTGATGGCCAAGGGGAGTTTCGCAGTTCTCAGGTTTTGATCCCGATTTTGATTGAGCATTTATCGACCCATAAGGGGTTTACCGGGGAAATTGTCAAAACGGTGAGCGGCTCGGATCTGATTCCCAAATTAGCCCAACGGCTCAATATTCCCCTGTTTGAAACCCCCATTGGCTATAAATACATTGGCGATCGGATGCTGCAAACTGATGTCCTCATCGGTGGGGAGGAATCCGGCGGCATTGGCTACGGCACACACATTCCGGAACGGGACGCGTTGTTATCGGCCCTCTATCTATTGGAGGCGTTGGTGGAATCGGGCCAAGATATTGGCGATCGCCACCGTCAACTCCAGGCCTCCGTAGGCTTCACCTCCACCTATGACCGCATTGATCTCCCCCTGGCAACAATGGCGGTGCGCAATGCCCTCGTGGAGCGGCTCCAGGCGGCAGTTCCGGAAACTGTGGCGGGGAAAGCAGTCACGGATTGTTTAAGCATTGATGGTTATAAGCTACGGTTAGCCGATGGCAGTTGGCTGCTGATCCGCTTCAGCGGCACAGAGCCGGTTTTGCGGCTCTATTGCGAGGCGGCCACGATGGAGACAGTGCAGGAAATCCTCCATTGGGCCAAGGATTGGGCCAATTCCACAGCGGTTTAACAGAAGCATTCCAACGTTTGCCAGTTGCTGCCAAAAACCCCACCCCCTACCCCGACCAGGAGAAAATTTCTGAAAAACTTTCCCCTCCTCGTTCCCCTCCTCGTTGGGGTGCTCGTAGGGCGGGGTGGGTTCCGGTTGCCAAATTGAGATGTACTCCGTATATTCACTGAGTTAAAATTATTTCTTCAGCGAAAATCCAAGAATATACGGACAAAGCTTGTGAAATTGAAAATCACTTGTTGTGTAGCTCTACCAATGCTTTATAAAGACACTAATTTTGATGAAAAGTCTGTAAAGATAGCTTGAACCCTATTGTCATGGGGAAAACTCGCCATTAGGATAGGATTGTTCAGGAAAAGATTTTTTCCCCCTAAGCCTTCAATGCTTTCCCACAAGCACAGCTTAGATTCTCCAGAGAAAAGTTAAACGACTTCCCCCACCGACGCAGTGGCTCAGGTTGCCTCCATCTACTAAAAACTTTTGATGTCCTTACTATAGATAAATTGGGAGCGTGATGATGACCTTTACTACCTTGAAAACCCTGGTTGCTGCCAGCGCAATTACTCTTTGTGCCTCTGCCCTGTTGCCCTTCGCAGCCCAAGCCCAAACCTGGAACTACTCTCTTGACTCCTTCTCCGATGGAACCGGCGGCTTAATCCGAGATGGCATCAACTACAACGCCAAGGGGCAAGTCACCACAGGATCTGCTGCCCATGGCGTAGGACTGTTCAGCCAATACGAGCATTTTGGGATGGCCTACAGCGTCAACAATGACACCGTTACCTTTGCTTTTAACTCGAACCTCGCTTTGAACGGTTGGTATGACAGCGTTGCTGCCGATAAGAATATTGGCTGGGGGGATATGTTCCTCAACCTCGATAAAAGCTTAAGCTTTGAGCAGGCAAAAGCCCAAGGTAAAGTCCTCGGTATTCGGTTTGCCGGAAGCAATGACTCTGGTGTTTCGGGAACCGGGATTTTCAGCGGGATTACGACGATGAACGTCACCGGCAGTAACAACGGTTGGAGTAGCTATAACCAATACAACAACTACGTTAACGGGCAAACCGTTAAAGTCAATAACAAAACTGTCGGAACGGGCGCAGTGGAGTTAATCGACGGCATGACCACCACTGACGCGCAAACCTATCTGGGGGCCCACGGTCATTCGGTGATCAAAACGGGTGAAAAGGTGGGTGATATCAATCTCCTCGACTATGCCCAACTCTCCACCATGGGTTTAAATTTCGGATCTCAAGCCGCTGGCCAAACGATGGGAACTCAAACCTTCGGGTTTAGCTTTGCTCGTTCCCTGCTCCCTGGCGGTGAATTGAACTGGGTCGCCCATGTGATGGCAGAATGCGCCAACGATACGATGGGAACCGCTGGAACCTTTGCAGCCATTCCCACCCCTCCCCCTGGCACGCCCGGCAGTCCTGGTAAAACCGAGGGAGCAACCCCAGAACCCGGGACAATCATCGGTTCGATCGCCGCTTTGATGTCGATGATGGGTTATAAGAAACGCCAACAAATGAAAAAAGACGCTTAAGCCTTCATCATCATCCTCCCCGATGAATTAACGATTACGGTGCTGAAACTCAGCACCGTTTTTTCGGGTTGGGGTAGATGAGGCGCACCGAATATGCAATGGGTTGCCATGTTCACAGGTTTTTCACAACTGTTGCTTTATAGTAATGGGTATTGTTGCTTTGCACCTACCTTGATTGCCTCCCATGACCCAGCCTTACTCGTTAAACTCTGACTTAACCGCTGCTGCCGTCACACCTGTTACGCTGATTCAAGGACTGGCGGCTCAATTGCAACCCTATTGTGTTGAGAAGTTTACGGGTCAACTGACCGTTAGCCTCAATGGCGGTTTAGCCTGGGATTTTTACCTTCATTTGGGGCGGTTGGTCTGGGTAGGGCGGGGAGAACATCCGGTGCGGCAATGGCGGCGATCGCTCCTCATCCATTGCCAAGGCCTCGATCCTAAAGAATTACAGGACTGCGCCGACCTCAATAGCCCGAACCCTGAATATCATGCCCTCGTGATGCTGACGCTGCGGCAAAAAATTAACCATGGTCAGGCGATCGCCATCGTTACAGAAGTGGCGCAAAATAGCTGTTTTGATCTGATCCGGGCGATCGCCCTCGCCTCCCTCCACGCCGAGAGCGAACCCTACACCCTCACCGTTAACCCCACGGTGCGCCCCTCCAGCACTGGGATGCTTCCCCAAGCGGCAATGCTGGACTTAATCGCCACCCTCCACCACAGCCAAGGGGAATGGCAAAACTGGGTGGCAGCGGGCTTGAGCCACTGCTCCCCCAACCTCGCCCCGATCATCGTCGATGCCGCCCTCCTGGAAAGCCACAGCCCTAACCACTACCAACAACTGAGCCGCTTAATCAATGGCCAGCGCAGTCTTCGGGACATTGCCGCCCTCAAGGGTCAAACCGTGATGGCCATCACCCGCGCCTTCATCCCCTTCATTGAAAATCACCTTCTCACCCTCGCCGTCCTACCCCACGATCTCCCCCGCCAACCCCAAAAACCCACCCCCCCAACCGCCCAAGCTGATCCCGCCCGCAAACCGCTCATCGCCTGTATTGATGACGATCAACGGGTGCAGGCCTGCCTCCATAAACTCCTTACCAACGCCGGTTATCGCGTCCTCAGCATCACCAACCCCATTGAAGCCCTGCCCCTGTTGCTCAAATATAAACCCGATGCGGTGTTGTTGGATCTGGTGATGCCCATCGCCAACGGTTATGAAATTTGTGCGCAAATTCGCCGGGTGAGTGAGTTTAAAAACCTGCCGGTGCTGATGTTGACGAGCAATGATGGGGTGGTGGATCGGATGCGGGCGAAAATGGTGGGCGCTTCGGGGTTTTTAACAAAAACCACCAGCGGCGCAAAGCTCAAGGCAGCCCTACAAGCCCAATGTACCCCGACGGCGTAATCCCGCTTTTGAGAAAAGAGGATAGAGAAGAGAGTAAAGTTTAGCCTCACTTCTCACTTCCCACTCCTCACCCCTCATCGCTCACAATTGATAACCCCTCTACCAATAGTGAAGGGGTGGCGTAATTCCCCACCCAACGGACATCTTCGCCTAACACCACATTTTTTTTCAAAGCATTGTAGACATTGCCCGCGATCATCGTATCTTTGACCCGGCCAATGATTTCACCCTGATGAATGCGATAGCCCAGATCAACATTAACGGCAAAATCCCCCGATAAATCCCCACCTCCTCCCAAAATTTGATCCACCATTAGACCCTCGCGGATCATGCCCTGTAAGGCGGCGGGGCGATGATTGCCGGGGGTGACGATTAAATTCACTAGCCCAGGGCTGGGATAACGGCCGAGGCTGGTGCGGAAACCGTTGCCGGTGCTGCTCTGGCTCAGTTGGCGGCCGACGCGGCGATCGCAATACATCCGTTCAAAAATCCCTTGGTTGATCAAGGCAAACGCCTGGGTGGCCATGCCTTCGTCATCCATGGGGCAATAATCATCTCCTTGGTGGGGATCTTGGTGGAGCGTGAGATTGGGGGCGAGGAGCAGATCCCCCTGCCGTTTACTCCAGGGAGAAGCTTCTTCTAAACAGGCTTTGCCGCTCATGGCTTCTTCCACCACTTCCCAGAAGAGTGGTGCAGCTTTGGGGGTAAAGAGGACGGGCATCACACCGAGGGGAGCGGGGGCGTGGTCTTGGGCTGAGGTTAAATGGTCAAAAATCCGGTCTAGCAACGTTTGGCAATCGGGAAGCCTTGCCCCTTGGCTGTCGAGATCATCATAAATCCCTAAAAAATCCTCCCCTCGCACCCATTCCACCCCTAAGCTGGCACTCAATCCGGTGGTGCTGTACCCGCCGCGAAAGCCGCGACTGTTGAGCAAAAGGCTGGTTTCGCGATCGCACTCCACTGTTAAGCCACAGAGAACTTCAGGGTAATGATCGAGGATTTGGGCGATCGCCGCCTGCCCCCAAGGGATTAACTGGGTGGGTTCAAACCAATGGCCGGGATCTTCCCCCTGAAAGGAAGGGCCTGCGTAAAGTTCAATTTCTTCAGGGGGATTGAGTTCGGCGATCGCCTTCGCTTTAGCCACTAAAATTTCCGGCTCCACCGCCCCATAGGCCACCGCCAACCCTGGCCGCCCCTCCACCCACAACCGCAGGGCCATCCCCTCGGAGGTGCTACTTTCCAACTGTTTGAGGCGATTGGCCTCAAACACCACCGGCTGGCTTTGGGCATTGGCGCAATAGACTTCAGCGGCTGCGGCTCCGGATTGTTGGGCCAGGGTTAAGACCTGTTCGGCCAGGGAATAATTGCTCATGGATTGATGAATTTTGCTACTCCTCTCTCCCACATTTTGGGAGAGGGGCTGGGGGTGAGGCTTAATACAAGTCGTAACGCAATAGGGTACAGGCTAATGTGCCGTTGAACACGGGAAACCGTTGGCTGGCTTTCAATCCCACTTCCTTGCTCAGGGGTTTCGTCGTTAAGACATAGGCTGTCCAGCCGGTGAATCGTTGTTTAAACAGATCCCCTAATTCTCGATAAAACCCTTTTAATTCCTCCGCTTCCCCCAAACGATGGCCGTAGGGGGGGTTACAGATTAACACTCCCGGCTCTTCCGTGGGGGGGCGCACTTCCGCCATATCCTGAAGTTTAAAATCTACCTGTTGATCTAACCCGCAATGGGCGGCATTGTCCCGCGCCTGTTGGAGGGTTTGCAGATCGCGATCGCTCCCCACAATGGCCGCCGGGAGTTGGGTTTTTCGCGCCGCCTCGGCTTCGGCCCGCAATTGGGCCCAGAGTGGAGCATCAAAATCCGGCCAGCCCTCAAAACCAAACTGAGCGCGAAATAAACCCGGGGCAATATTCAACGCTTTGAGGCCCGCTTCGAGGGGAATTGTCCCCGAACCACAACAGGGATCGAAGAGGGGGCGATCGCCCTGCCAATCGATATGGGCCAACAACGCCGCCGCCAAGGTCTCCTTGAGGGGAGCCACCCCTACCCCCGGCCGGTAGCCCCGTCGGTGTAAACTACTCCCAGAACTATCCAAACTGAGAATGCCCCGCCCTTGGTGGATGTGGAGATTGAGCCGCACTTGCGGATTGTGGGGATCAACGTTGGAGCGCCGGCCCGTTTGCTGTCGTTGTTGATCGACAATGGCGTTTTTAACCTGGAGAGCAGTGAAATGGGTATGGTTCAACTCCGTGTTTCCCCCCGTGCAGTCCACCGCTAGGGTCTGTTCCGGGGAGAGATAATTCCGCCAATCCACTAGTTGCACTTCCCGATATAACTGTTTAGCATGGGAGCAAGGAAATTCAAGAATAGGGACGAATACCCGGAAGATTGTTCTCGCCCAAAGATTAACGCGGTAAAGCAGGCGGCGATCTGAGTCAGCAGACCCATCGCCCCAAAACTCCACCCCAGTAAATTGGGGCTTCACCTCCGTTGCTCCGAGGGTTTTCAATTCTTTCGCAGCGATGGCCTCTAGGCCCCGCGCAACTGTTGCAAAGTAACGTACCATTCTTGCTCTTCCCATTCCATCCTTCCATCTTCCCCTGAAACGGTTCCCAAGTACAAAAGCCCCCTGGGGTCAGCCAGAGGGCGCAAGTCCATCAGTCAGGTTCAGTCTCGACCGAAGCGGTTAAACCGTCTCCGGTCGTTTTCTGTTCCCTGGAAAAAAGCTTAAGGGATTAATCGTGAAAAACTTGTGAAATGCCGTGAAATGCTGTGAAATTTCTTGAGCATCCTTAAAGTTTCTTAAGTTTCCGCATTAAACTGGGCTGCGGCATCCCGCAACGCCACCTCAACGGTTTTTTGTCCCAACATCGCGGCCTGTAAGTTTTCATAAATGGCCTTTTGGAGCAGGTTGAGATTGTCCATGGGGGGAATCAACACCTCCGCATCGGGCAACTGCTCCGCCCCCACCTTAATCGCCTGCTCTAGGGGCGTAACATCGGGCTTGCCACTGAGAAAGGCAATATATTTTTGTAATGCCGGTTGGGTGGAGGGTAAAACATTGGCCGCCTGGGCAAAGGCCAGTTGATTGTCGCTGTTGGTGACATAGCGGGCAAATTTAACAGCATCCTCGGGGCGATCGCTATCCCGTGGCACGACCAAATTCATCACCGCCACATTCTTTTTCCCTGTTTCCCCCGTAATTTGGGGGGCAGCGGCGGAAACAGCAGCCACTTCCGGGGCATTGGTTTCAATGGCCCCTAAAAACTGTGCCGATGTAGCCAACAACGCTGTTTCTCCCGCTTGATAGAGATCAATGGCATAGCGATGGCCTTGAGTCAGCGCCTCCGGTGGCAACAATTGGTCTTGATATAAACTCACCCAATACTCAAAAGCCGCCAACCCCGCCGGGCTATCAAAGGCCGCTTTCCCCGCCTCATCCACCAACTCCACCCCCATCTTCACCAACGATTCCAACACTTCCCCCGAATCCTCCGGCACAAACGTCACAAAAAAGGCATATTTCCCCGTCTTGTCCTTCACCGCCCGCGCCACCCTTGCCAACTCCTCATAGGTAGCAGGGGGCGAGGCAACCCCCGCCTCAGTGAGCAATGCCTCGTTATACACCGTGATTTGCGTCGTCAAATACCAAGGCACACCAAACGCCTGATCATTGAGGGTTCCCGCCTGCCAAATTTTCGGCAGGTATTCCCCCTGGTCTTCCGGGGTGAGGGCATCGTTTAAATCGAGCCAAGCGTTGCGCGTCGCCAGTTGGGAGGCAAATTTTGGGTTTAAATTCACCACATCCGGCGCAGTTTGGGCCGAAACCGAGGTGAGAATCTTCGCCTCCATCGCATTCCAAGGCACATCCTCCCAACGCACGGTAATCTCAGGATTCTCCGCCTCAAAGTTAGCGATTAACTCGGTAAAGTATTCGGTAAACTCCGGCTTAAGTTGCATCGTCCAAAATTCTAGGCTGTTGTCCGTTTGGGGCGCACCGCAACTGGTGAGCCAAGTCAGACACAAACCAATCAAGCCATAACAGAGGGTGCGCAGGGCGGAACGACGGTGCAACATAGCAAAGCCAAGGGGAAAGAATTCGAGATTCACTATAACCCACGAGTACCCTCAATGCTGGGAAGAAAATCTCGCCCCTGGCCTGGTGATTTGGGGAGAAATTTGGGTAGATTTAGACTACACTCAGGCTAAACCCACCATTGTCTGCACCGCCTGGACGCACAACGCCCATGTTCAACTCCGTTAAAAACCTATTTGCTAAGAAGGGCAACGGCATCGGTCTGGAGATCGCGCCGGAGCGGATTAATATTGTCCAACTGCGTAAGCAGGGGCAAAACTATAAGCTGGTCACGTTTGTGACGGAAGAAGTCCCTGAGGGGATCATTGAGGAGGGTCGGATTCTCGACTCCCCTGCATTGGCGGAACTGATTCGCGAAACCCTCGATAAAAACAATATCAAGGCGAAGAAGATTGCCACCGCTGTCCCGATGCGGGAATCGATTATCCGCTTGATTCCGATTCCTTCTGAATTGGATGATCAGGAACTCAAGGATATGGTGCTGAACCATGAGGCGGGGTTGTATCTGCCCTACCCCCGTGAGGAGGTGGATCTCGATTACCAAAAGTTGGGCTTTTTTGAGGATGAGGACGGCATTGAGAAGGTGCAAGTCCTGCTCGTGGCGACGCGGCGGGAGGTGACGGATATGTATCTAGAGACCTTTGAGCAGGCGGAACTGGAGATCGATGTTTTAGAGATCAATAGTTTTGCGCTGATCCGCACGATTCGGGAGCAGTTGCGGGCTTTTGGCCCCCAAGAGGCGGTGGTGTTGGTGGATATTGAGTTTGAGAGTACGGAGATTGCGATTATTGTTGATGGTGTGCCGCAGTTTTCCCGGACGGTTCCCATTGGCACGTTTCAACTCCAAAGCGCCCTCTCCCGGGCGATGAATTTGCCCACGAAGCGCGATACAGAAATGCTTCAGGGGATGACGATTCCCAATACGCCAGTGGATGGGTTGCGCACGGGGGCGACGGGGATTAATCCGGGGATGGCGGCGTTGCTGCGGGTGTTGGGGGAGTTGACCGATGAGTTGCGGCGATCAATTGATTTTTATTTAAATCAGAGTGCAGATTATGAGGTGGCGCAGTTGCTCTTGGCGGGGCCCGGCGGGGGGATTGGTCAGTTGGATGAGTTTTTTACGAACCGGCTGAGTTTGCCCGCCGAACAGATTGATCCCGTCACCGCGCTATCCTTGGAGATGGATGAGGAGATTCCGGAGATTCTCCGGCCGGGTCTAGGGGTGGCGTTGGGTTTAGGGTTGCGGGAGGTTTAGGGTTATGTATAGTTTAGATGTTAATTTCCTTAAGGATCGGGCGATCGCCGCTTCTCCGGGGGCGGTGGCCAAGGCAAAAGCCCCCACCCGTAAGGTGACGCTGACGGAGTTGGTTCCCCTGATTGGGGGGGGCGTTGGGGCGTTGTTGGTGTTGGCGATCGCTGGAGGTTGGTGGGGTTATCAACGGTTACAAATCCAGCAGGTCAATGAACAATTAATGATTCTGGACGGCCAAATCACCGCCCTCCAGCAGCAAAACGCGAAAATTCAGCAACTCACCACGGAGATTGAGGTGGCCAATCGCCAAACCAACGGATTAGCGCAGGTTTTTGCGCGGATTTTTCCTTGGTCAGCGATTATTGAAGATGTGCGGGTGCGCATTCCTACCGGGGTGCAGTTGCGATCGTTCCGGGTAGCCGCAGCGGATGCAGCGGCGGCAGCAGCCCAGCCCCCCAGTGCCGCGCCCCTTGCCGATGGCACAACACCACCACCACCGAACACGATGCCCGTTGTCACCCTCGACGGCTATGCGGATTCCTATGCGGCGGTGAATGTTTTTTCCGTGAGTTTGCAGCGTTCAGCCTTTTTCAGTGGTGATACGGTACGGCTCACAGGTGTTGAACAAGTGGCGGATCCTAATGCGGTGACGGTTCCGACGGGACCCGATGCTCAAGAGGGAGGGAACGTCAATATTGAACTACCCCCGGTGGTGCGCTATTCGATTACAGCGAATATCCGCGACTTGACCACCCTCACCAGTGAGGACTTGATTGCCCAATTAAAAAATAAGCAAAACTTGGGTTCAGTGATTCGTTTGGAAACGTTAAAAGAAAGGGGACTTCTCGAATAATGACTTTTGTCGATGACTTAATGGACGATCAGGAGAAGGAGGCTTCTCCCTATCCTTCTTTCATGGGAACTTCCTTAACACCGGCTGTTGGGGGCGGTTTGTTGTTCTTTGCGGGTCTAGCGGGGGCGGCGGCGATCACCTATTGGCTGATTATGCCGACGGGGGCGGAGTTGGCTGCTTTGCAATCGACGGTGGATCAAAAGCAATTGGAGCGGACGAATCTGGAGCAGGCCCAAGCGCGGATCAGCCAACTTGAAGCCGATTTACAGGTTGCCCGTGGGGATCAACAGGAGGTTCTCAGTCTGTTTGCGGGGGAAGAGGCGAGTCAGACGTTGCTGGTCACGGTGAGTCAGCAGGTGGAAAACAGTCAGGGAAAATTGCTGAAATTTACGCCGCCTGCTGTGCCGGAGAAGATTGAGGATGGCAGTTGGGGCCCTGATGTCAATGGTTTATTAAAAACCCAAACCCTTGAGTTTCAGTTTGAGGCGGGTTTTAGTGAAACGATGACGATTTTGCGCAATATTGAGCGGTTACAGGCGTTGGTGGCGGTGAAGTCGATTACGTCGGAGGTGACGACCCAAGAGGAGCGGCAGTCTTTGTTAGGGGGGGAGGTGACGACGACGGGGGGGCCGTTATTGACGACGAATCTGAATTTACAGCTCTTGTATCCGGTGAGTGCGGAGGAGTTGGCGGCGGCGGCTCCGGCGGCTGATCCCAATGCGGTTGATCCGGCTACGGGGCAGCCGATTGACCCGAATGCTGTGCCTCCGGTTGACCCGAATGCGGCTCCGCCGCCGCAGTAGTCTCTACGGGTTGGGAAATGTGGGATTAAGATGGGCTTGATGGTGTTTGTTATTGAAAGTTTTTGAGGAGTTGATTATGGCGAGATCTTATTTAAATGCTGTGGGTTTTGTGGGTGCGGCGGCGGTGGTGGCGTTGGTGGCCCAACCGGCGATCGCCGCTTCGGTGGAAATTGTCGATGTCCGGCTCCAGCGGGGGGATCGGGATTTTCAGTTGGTGTTACGGACGGTGACGGGGAATGAACGCCCGCAAATCCTGACGGTGAATCAGGGTAATCAGTTGATTGCGGAGTTGGTGGATACGCAATTGAATATCAATGGCAATCGTGCGGGGTTTCGCACGGAGAATCCGATTCCGGGGATTGCGGCGATTGAGTTGGTGGCGAGTGGCCCGAATACGGTGCGGGTGATTGTGACGGGGACGGATGCGCCCCCGGTGGGGCAGGTGTTGCAACGCCAAGCGGATCAGGTGGTGTTGGGCTTTACGTCGGCGGCGAATGCGGGCGATCGCGCTGCTGTTCGGCAACCTGCTAATGCGCCGTTGCCGCCGCCGATGCGCCCTGAAGCCAATGATCAGGGGGTGGATATCCAGGTGCTACCGCCTCCTGGCCCCAATGCCCCCAGCCCGACGACGACGGCTTCTCCGGTGGCTCCGCCGCCTTCGGGAGAACAGTCACCGCTGTTCCAACTGGATCCGAGTCTTTTTGCCCAATCTACGCCCCGCTCTGATGTTTTAGTTCCGAATCCAGAAATTACGATTGATGGGGGGCGACCGGCTCCGGCGGCTTTCCCGGCTCAACCTGTGTCTCCGGCTCCGCCCTTTTTGCCCCGTGCGGTAGCGCCACCCGTGGGGGATATTGCGGTGGCAACGATGAATGTCCAACCTGAATATATCGACTTGGGTACAACACAACCTATCTCACTCCGTATGGAGGAAGCACAAGCAGATACCGTTTTAGGACTCTTAGCTCGCTCTGCGGGTCTAAACTTAATTTTCACCAACGCCGCAGCAGATGGTGCTAATAGTGCAGGTAGTCCCGAAAGTAGTACTGTTTCCCTCGACCTTGAAGGTGAATCGATCCAAAACGCTTTTAATTACGTTTTGCAGGTTGCAGGACTTGAAGCTCAACGGCGAGGCCGAACAATATTTGTCGGAAGGCGTTTACCAGAAGGAGCAAAAGATTATGTTAGCCGAACATTTCGTCTAAACCAAGCAACTGCTGAAACAGTTGCTAACTATTTAGCAACTCAAGGTGCAGAAGTCCAGCTTGTTACACAAACGCGGCGTGAAATTCGAGATCCTGAAACAGGTCGATTACTTGAAGTTGTATTTGATTCTCCTGCAATTTCTAGCGTGAGACCGACCTTAGATAATGCAGCTAATCTACCATTGCGAAGATTGGCAGTTTCATCAGATGAACGAATGAACACTATTACCGTCAGTGGAGCAGCGGAAAAAGTAACACTTGCCAGTCAAATTATTCAGCAACTTGATGCCCGGCTAAGGCAAGTCATTGTTAATGTAAAAATCATTGATGTTAACTTACAAAATATTGGCCGATTTGGAACAAGCTTTTCCTTTGGTTTAGGAGATACGGGCATCATCAATCAAAGTGGTGTTGCCATCATTAACTTTGGTACTGACGATACTAATGTTATCCCTAGTCTGCAAGGCTCAGGTCAACGTGCTCCTGTGTCTACAGATATTACAGGAGATACCGTTGGCTCAACGACAATTGGCACTATTGGTTCTCGAAGTTTTAATGTGATCAATGAGTTTTTAGCGCAACTACAAGCTTCTATTCAAAACAACAATGCAAAAATTCTCACTGATCCAAGCTTAGTTATTCAGGAAGGTCAAACAGCAGAAGTTTCACTGACTCAAGAAGTCGTTACGGATGTTACCGTTGAGCGCGATGTTAGTGATGGTTTAGTTACAGTAAGCACTACAACGGAAAAAGGAGAAGTTGGTTTAAAACTAGCAGTCAATGTGAGCCGTATCGATGACAACGGTTTTGTTTCTTTATCTCTTGCCCCTGAAGTTACCTCAATTGGTAATACACAAACAGTAAACACCGCAGAAGGAAGCAATGTGATTGCGTTACTTAACACACGCCAACTCGGCTCTGGTTTAATTCGGATGCGGGATGGGCAGACTTTGATTTTATCGGGGATTATTCAGGATCAAGATCGGGTGAATACGCAAAAAATTCCGATTTTGGGCGATTTACCGATTATTGGCTCTCTCTTCCGTAGCACCAGCCGCACCAATGAACGGAGAGAAGTGGTTATCCTCGTCACGCCGCAAATTCTTGATGATTCAATGCAATCAACCCCTACTGGTTACACCTACACCCCCAACTACGACACCCAACAAATGCTCCAACAACAGGGCATCGGCTCCCCCAGCCCCAGCCCCCGCTAACAACCCCCATCCATGAAATCCCTCACCCCCCCCGTGGGGGATTTTTTAATGGCCTAAACTTTCCTCAATCTCCTGGCGGACTTGGGGAAATTGGGCGATCGCCCTCTGCAAATCCGCAATTTGGAACTCCGTCGCATAGGTCGCCAACTCCTTCGTATAGGCCAAAAGTTGCGGACAATGATAGGTTTTACCCAACCCCTCTAACCGCTCAATAAACTGGCGAATCTCCCCCATAATCAGCGTTTTGGAAATTTGCACCCAAGCCGTCGCCTCCTCCTCATAAAGTTGGCAGAGCAACAACTCCCCCTCAATTCCCGAAATAGGCGCAGGGGGTTCAAAACTGAAATCATTGCGGCTATATTCATGGGCATCCATGGCCAGCAAAGCCGGTAGGGGTTCCGGAATAGAGGGCGCATGGGCTGCGGGTACTTCCACATGGGGAAACACCACCATAAACGTACTCCCCACATTTAACGCACTGGTGAGCGTAATCTTGCCCCCTAACATTTGGGTTAACCGTTGACTGAGGGCCAAACCTAACCCCGTCCCGCCATACTGACGACTGTGATGGCCCTCCACCTGACGAAACGCATCAAAAATAATCTTTTGTTGTTCCAGGGCAATCCCAATCCCCGTATCTGCCACCGTGATCGCTAAATCAATGGCGCAGGGATTGTCCGCATGGGGTTCCCCCCGGACAGTGAGCGTCACCATACCCGCTTCCGTAAACTTGAGACTATTGCCGACAATATTAAAGAGAATTTGGCGTAGGCGCGTCACATCGAAGTAAATTTGCTCCGGGAGATTGGGGGCAATATCAAGGGTAAACGTCAGGCCCTTTTGTTGGGCAGAGGGGGCAAAAACCCGGTGAATTTCGAGGATGAGCGATCGCAGCACCATCGGTTCATAGTGGAGCTTGAGCCGATCCGCCTCAATTTTAGCCAGATCTAAAACATCATTGAGCAACCGCAATAAAGCATCACCACTCCGCTCCATCAAGGTTAAATTTTCCCGCAAATCCTCCACCGGAATCTGCTCAACATCTTGATTCATAATTTGACAAAACCCCAAAATAATATTTAAGGGGGTGCGAATTTCATGGCTCATATTCGCGAGAAATTCACTCTTAGCCCGGTTGGCCATTTCCGCCGCCAGCTTGGCCTGCTTGAGGGCATCATTTTGAGCAATAAGTTGGCTAGATTGTTTTTGGAGTTGTTGTTGAGAATGGTGCAGATAGTCAAAAATTCGTTGCCGCTCAGTCAGCGTTGCCGAGAGAACCAGAGCAGTAATGCCGATAATACCTAAAAACCCCTGAAGCAACAGCAAAGAATCAACCAAATGAAGCTGAGAACTGACCTTCATCCCATCCACAGTACCCAAAATACCGATCAAGGTAATTAACAATAATAAAGTGCTGACCCCAAACTGCCCCCAGCGAAAAGCAGCAATAATCAAGCAGGGAATCAGCAAATAATTAATTGGATATTGCCGCACAAAAGCGCCATAGCTGATCACCACAATTGCGCTCAACATTCCCACCACTTCCCCGATCCACAACAGCTTAGAATGTTGGGGAATTTGCAGCACTAAGGCTAACTGACTACTTAACCATTGGTGAGCATCTTGCCGCCGGTTCATCCACCACCGCACCGCATCGGAACTACTTAAACAAAAAGGGGTGAGGAGTAATACGCCGGTAACGTTAGAAATCCACCAGGTTCGCCAATCCAGCAAGGTCGTGGTCAGGGTCATAGGTTGCCCCAAGTTGACCCCCAACACGCCCCCGGTGGCATGAATGGCGGTTCCGCCCATGGCGGTAATTAAGATGAATAAAAAGATATCCCTGGGTTGATTGAGGGGATTGCGACGACCAATGAAGCGGCGTAACCCTTGGACACCGTAGTAGGTTCCGGCGGTGTTGGTGGCGGCAATAATTCCGATTTGTAAAAGCGCTAAGGGCCAAAGGGGCTGATGGGTGAGGATCATCCCCCAATTGGCCAAGATCGAGCCGAGGGCGATCCCCGGTAAAAGACCGTAACCAAAGAGCAAAATAATTCCACAGCCCAGGCCGTCAGGGAACCAAACTGGTGTGATCTCTTGGGGAGTGCTTGCTAGATAACGACAGAAGAGGGAAAGCCAATAATAGCCAAGGGCTAGGGCAATAATTGCGATCGCCTGCTGCCAAGGATGAGGTCGCCAGGAAATTTTCATGAAAAAAAAGGGCTGTGAGCAAACGAAACCTAGGCAAAGGTGGAAAAACCGCCGCCCGTGGGGGGGACATCCTGCCAACGGCCAGGGCCGACCGCCCGCACCGCTTCTTGTAAATCTAGATCCCCGGTATAGATGGCTCTCCCGACAATCATGCCTGTTACACCATCAGATTCTAAGGTGAGCAAACTGAGAACATCGGTGAGGGAACTTACGCCCCCTGAGGCAATGACGGGAATCTTGACGGTTTGAGCCAATTCTAGCAGCGCCTCTAGATTGGGCCCCTGCATTGCGCCATCGCGGTGAATGTCGGTGTAGATAATCGCAGCGGCTCCGATGTGATCCATGCGTTGGGCTAAATCCTTGGCGGCAACGGTGGAGGTTTCCAGCCAGCCCCGCGTTGCGACTTGGCCGTTGCGGGCATCAATGCCGACGATGATCCGCCCTGGAAATGTGGCACAGAGATCGGCGACCAAATCCGGCTGTTCAACGGCGATCGTGCCGACAATTCCCCACTGTACCCCCAGGTCAAAGAGGGCTTGAATGCTGTGGCGATCGCGCAGGCCGCCCCCCACTTCAACAGGGATATGGATGGCTTTAACGATGGCGGCGATCGCCTCCCGATTCACCACCGCTCCCGCCTTCGCCCCATCGAGATCCACTAAATGTAAACGAGTGGCTCCGGCTGCCTCCCACCGTTGGGCAACGGCAACGGGATCAGCACTAAAAACTTCCGACTGTTGATAATCGCCTTGGTAGAGGCGGACACATTGCCCCCCCAACAGATCAATAGCGGGAATGACATCCATAGATTTGATTCATAGTTCACTTTCAACCCTTGCAGCATAGCGGAGATTGATCGCCCACGCATATTCCTTACAAGGAGTTTAAAAATCCCTGAATCTCAGAACTCCCTAGGGGTTTGACCCTCTGAGGGGTCTTGCACTGAGCATCCTTACACCCCGTTAATCGCTGAAACAAAACAAAAGTCCTGCTCCCTAAAACCTCAGCCCTTGCCGAACTCACCCCGATCGCTACAATTTCTCATCACCAACGTGATCGCGATCGCCCCCTAGTCAAGAATTCCTGAGAAACGTTAACATTAGTTAATATCTCAACCTTAAACATCAACGAGAGCGAGCAAAAAATTGCCATGGCTCCGGATCTCTAGCCCTCTCTGGCTTATAACCCACCCGCATCTCACCCACACCCTTGACATTATCTAGGAGTTCAACCGCGTGAACAACAGCAAAAACAAAAAGTGGCGCAACGCCGGACTGTACGTCCTCCTCGTCATCGTCCTTCTCGCCCTCGGCTCCGCCCTCTTCGAGAGTCCCCGCGACACCAAAGAAGTTTGGAAATATAGCCGCCTGATCCAAGAAGTACAAACCGGCAAAATTGAGACGATCAAACTTTCCTCCGATCGCACTCAAGCCCTCGTGACATCCCCCGAAGGCGCACAAATCCTCGTTAACCTCCCCAACGACCCCGAACTGATCAACATCCTCACCACCAACGGCGTAGATATCGCCGTCCAACCCCCCAAAGATGATGGTGTGTGGTTCCGGATCCTCAGTAGCCTCTTTGTGCCTGCGCTGTTGCTCATCGGTTTATTCTTCCTCGTCCGCCGCGCCTCCAGTGGCCCCGGCTCCCAAGCGATGAACTTTGGCAAATCCAAAGCCCGCGTCCAAATGGAACCCCAAACCCAAGTCACCTTTGGCGATGTGGCAGGGATTGAACAGGCGAAATTGGAACTCACCGAAGTTGTAGACTTCCTCAAAAATGCCGATCGCTTCACCGCCATTGGCGCGAAAATTCCTAAAGGCGTGCTGCTTGTCGGCCCTCCCGGAACCGGGAAAACCCTCTTAGCCCGTGCCGTTGCCGGTGAAGCGGGTGTACCCTTCTTCAGCATTTCCGGCTCGGAATTTGTGGAAATGTTCGTCGGTGTGGGGGCTTCCCGTGTTCGCGATCTGTTCGAGCAGGCAAAGACCAACGCCCCTTGTATCGTCTTCATTGATGAAATTGACGCAGTGGGTCGCAGTCGCGGCGCAGGTCTCGGTGGTGGTAACGATGAGCGGGAACAAACCCTCAACCAACTACTCACAGAAATGGATGGCTTTGAAGGCAACACCGGCATCATTATCATTGCCGCCACGAACCGCCCCGATGTCTTAGATGCGGCTCTACTCCGTCCCGGTCGTTTTGACCGTCAAGTGGTGGTCGATCGCCCCGACTATGCAGGCCGCAGCGAAATTCTCAACGTCCATGCCCGGGGCAAAACCCTGGCCAAAGATGTGGATCTCGATAAAATCGCCCGCCGTACCCCCGGCTTTACCGGTGCGGATCTCTCCAACCTCCTCAACGAAGCGGCGATCCTCGCTGCCCGTCGCAACCTGACGGAAATTTCCATGGATGAAGTCAACGATGCCATTGATCGCGTCTTGGCGGGGCCGGAGAAAAAAGACCGGGTGATGAGCGAACGGCGCAAAACCCTTGTGGCCTATCACGAAGCAGGTCATGCTCTTGTGGGGGCGCTGATGCCGGATTATGACCCGGTGCAAAAAATCAGCATCATTCCTCGGGGTCGGGCTGGCGGCTTAACCTGGTTCACCCCCAGTGAAGATCGCCTCGATTCCGGTTTATCCTCCCGTTCCTACCTCCAAAACCAAATGGCCGTCGCCCTTGGCGGTCGGGTGGCTGAAGAAATCGTCTTTGGTACGGAAGAAGTCACCACCGGAGCCTCCAGCGACCTCCAACAGGTGGCGCGGGTGGCCCGCCAAATGGTGACGCGGTTCGGGATGAGCGAGCAACTGGGGCCGGTGGCTCTCGGTCGTCAGTCTGGGAACGTGTTCATGGGTCGGGATATTGCCTCGGATCGGGATTTTTCCGATGAAACGGCGGCAATGATTGACGAAGAGGTGCGTAAATTGGTGGATCAAGCCTACGCCCGAGCCACCCAAGTCCTCAACGAAAACCGCCACATCCTCGATAAATTGGCGGAAGTGTTGGTGGATAAGGAAACCATTGATGCGGAAGAGTTACAGGTGATTCTCAATAGCAACGATGTGAAGATGGCGGCGATCGCCTAATTCCCCCGGCTCACAACAGAGCCTCACAATCCAAAATCATTTCAAAGGGAGCATTGCTCCCTTTTTTTATGGTTTGCTGACGAATCACTATGTATAGCGTGTTATAAGATCAAGGCTGATTGAATTACACTACATCTTGTTACGGCAACCATTCACACAACCATGACCCTAGCGACATCAAAACCGATCACTTCCCAAAAAAATGACCTCCAAGTCATCAAACGGGATGGAACCACAGCCCCCCTCAACGTTAAGCGCATCCGCGAGGTAGTGGAATGGGCCTGTGAGGGTTTGGCGGTTTCCACCATTACCCTCGAAGCGGGCTTGAAAACCCGTTTACGCCCTGGGGTCAGCACCCGCGAAATTCAGGACAACCTGATTGATTGCGCCTTGGGGATGTGTAGCCCCGATGAACCGGATTGGCGTTACGTTGCCGGTCGCCTCCATATCTGGAGCCTGTGGAAGGATACCCTCGTGGCGCGGGGCTACCAGTATGGGGATTATCCCAAGACCGTTGCCACCCAAATTGCCGCCAATGCCTACGATCGCCGCATCCTCACCTACACCCCCGATGAACTGACCCAAGCCGGTTCCTGGATCAAATCCGATTGGGATCTAGACTACGATTACGCGGGGGCCGTGATGTTTACGAAGCGTTATCTCCTCCCCAATGAATTGCCCCAAGAAGCCCTGTTAACCTGCGCCTTGCTCATTGCCTCGGTAGAGCAAGGGGAGGCGCGGATGATTTGGGCAAAACGGATTTATGAGGCGATCGCCCAACGGAAAATTTCCCTCGCCACCCCCATCCTCGCTAACCTGCGGGTTCCCGGCGGCTCCCTCGCCTCCTGTTTCATCTCCGCCATGGAGGACAACCTAGAGAGCATCTTCCATGAAATCACCAACACCGCTCGGATCAGCAAAAACGGCGGCGGTGTGGGCATGAACGTTTCCCGGATTCGGGCTACGGGGTCAACGGTGATGGGCAAACCCAACGCCAGCGGCGGCGTTCTCCCTTGGGTGAAGTTGCTCAATGATACGGCGATCGCTGTGAACCAGGGTAAATTCTGCCCCATTGCGGCGTAAGTTGCAATGAAAACTCCTCTAATTGCTGGGAACTCTCTAGTTGTCAATCATACCGAACAAGAATTGGTGCTAAACTAGAGACAATCAGCAGCCAAGGGAGTGCAAGATGTTACGAGAACAGCGTTACCAGTCAGAAATTCAGTTTATCCAGGATAACTATTTATCCATGACCGCGAAGGAAATTTCAGAAAAACTAGGGTTAGGAATTGACACTGTTAAACGACTTGCCAAGCAGTTTGTTTACGATGTTAATGATTCCCTTGGTATTTCTGGTCTTCCTGGTTATAAAGTTGTTGAGGGTTCCCCTATTCACGCAGTTAATGATGAAGGGACTGTTGTACGAATCCGAACCCATAAACCTATCCAACCCAGTGTAAATAAGAAGGGGTATCTTCAAGTTTGCCTTCAGGATAAAAAGAGCTACAGGGTTCATCGGCTCGTTGCCGAGAATTTTGTATCAAACCCTCACAACAAACCCCAAGTCAATCACATTGACGGGAATAAACTGAATAACTCAGCATCTAACCTTGAGTGGAGCACGAATGAAGAAAACCAATCCCATGCCATTGAAACTGGATTGTGGGATGGAATTTCTCAAAAAATATCGCAGCGTCAGATGGGTGAAGGGAACTCCCGATCCAAACTTAAAGAATCTGATGTTCTTGATATTTACCAACGTCTTCACAGGGGAGAAAGTGTCTGCTCTATAGCACGAATTTATGGTGTAAACCATGCTAATATTTGTGCTATTAAATCTGGTAAATCCTGGAAAAACTTGTACAACTTGCACTTCAAGGTTCAACGACCAGAGCGTGGTTGCTCGTAGCCCCAAGCGGGGCGAAATGGGGAGACTCCTAAGTCTAGGAGGGTGATATGGTCTGATCTGTTAGGCGACTAGCAGCAGTGGTTTAAACAAATTAAAACCACGGGGTAGGAGTAGCAAACCTACTTGAACAGAATGGGACGGCGTGCCGGGGCTGTGACAGTTTCCCTTGATATTTGGCACTTGGATATTCCTGAGTTTTTGGAGTGTCAAACTGAGAATGGTTAGTATTTAGCCCGTTATGTCAGTAATGGCATAACTGCACCCCCTGAATTGCTGGGAAACCCTAAAGCTACCCTAACCACAACATAGCTAGAAATGGCAAGTGTGACGGTCAAAAATAGAGCAGATGTAACAATGGGCAATCAGCAGCCGAGGTTCTTTAATCTGAATCAGGTTCAACGACTATTCCGTCAGGAAGTACATTCAAGCGAATGGAAGTAGGGGGCATCCTAAACCATAGTCATTATGGTAGGATGAAGATATAGTCTGGTCTTACATGAAAATGTAAGTTGCCGTCAATGTCTCTATAGGGCAACGTCAAAAAGCCCACGGCTATCGATGGAGTTACTGGAACGGCAGCCTTGAATGTCGCGTTTCAAGGTGAACATTAACGGATCAACGGCGTAAAGTTTATGACCTTTTTCCGCAACTTGTAATCGTCGATGAATTCATGCGACGAGTTGTGGCTAAACAGGATTGGACATTGGTCGATCCCTACGAAGTAAAACAGGTTTTAGGGATTGAATTAGCAGAACTGTGGGGCGATCGCTTTGATGTGGCCTACGCAGAAATTGAGCAGGCTTGCAACGAAGGGCGGTTAAGGTTATTTAACCGGATCAATGCCCGCGAACTCTTCAAAATGGCCATGCGTACCCAAGTGGAGACGGGGCTACCTTACATGAGTTTCAAGGATACGATCAACCGGGCAAATCCTAATCAGCATGAGGGCTATATTCCAGCAACAAACCTTTGTACTGAATCGTTCTCCAATGTTGTCCCCGGTCAATTTTCCCATACCTGCAACTTAGTAAGCCTCAATCTCGCCAACATCGGGGACGATCTCCCCATGCACTGCGAAACAGCCGTCCGCATTCTCGACAACACCATCGACCTCACCCATGCCCCCTTCCAAGCCAGCCAAAACCATAACGATCGCTATCGCACCATTGGCGTGGGGGCGATGGGTCTGGCGGATTGGCTGGCGGTTCGTCGCCTAGGGTATCAGCAAAAAACGGCCATTGGTGAACTCTTTGAGACCATCGGCTACCACACTACCCGCTACTCCATGGAACTATCCAAAGAACGGGGGGCTTACCCAGCATTCCCCGGTTCGGAGTGGAGCAAGGGCCACTTGATCGGGGCGAAACCTGTGGCGTGGTTTGAGGCAAATTCTGCCAATCCGGAGCGGTGGCGCAAACTTTCCGAAGATATCCAGACGCACGGGATTCGTAACAGTCACATCACGGCGATCGCCCCTAACACCTCATCCAGCCTTGTCCAAGGTTGCACCGCCTCCATTCTCCCCACCTACAGCCGCTTCTACTACGACAAATGGGCCAAAGGTGTTGTCCCCATCGCCCCGCCCTTTATCCGCGATTATTTTTGGTTCTACCCTGAGAGCAAAACCATGGATCAAAATATCGTGGTGGACGCTGTGGCCACAATTCAGCAGTGGATTGATACGGGGATTAGTATGGAGTTGTTGTTCAACCTGAACGCGGGGGTTTACTTCCCGGAAGAGCCGGATCGCTCCCTGACTGCCAAGGATATTTTTGAAACCTTAGTTCATGCCTGGAAAAGTGGCTGTAAGGCGATCTATTATATCCGCACAGTACAAAAAGACGACTACAAAGAATCCGACGGCTGTAGCAGTTGCGCCAATTAAGAAGCTTAACAAATTCAGGTGAATTACAATCTTAATTCACCTGAATTTTTAAGATTTAAAATCTATAAATGAACTTTTTGAACACTACAGACAACTTGTTTCAAAACAAAAAGATACCGCCTTCCCGAAAATGTTTTCAAAATAACAAAGGCTCCTAAAGGAGCCTTCGCCAAAAACTTATTTTGAAGTCTTCAGTATCCAGAACGTCTTTACCGGCTTTGCCTTGACCCTTATGGGTAACGGGATGCCACGCTGTTTTCGTGTCTGTATCATCCTATGGTGCATTAAGCCCAAGCTTAATGCACCATCTACATTTATATTTACAGTATGTTGTGCATTCTAGGATATGTTGCTGAACCATGTCAAGAGAATTGGTCAAAATACCATCCTCATACAATCTGTTGTTGCTGCACTCCCTTTAAACGCCCCTGACCAAGCCAGTTTAGAGAAATACGATATAATCCGTAAGGCCAAAGCTATTGGATTTAGCCAAAGGTTAATCTGAGCTTAAGGCTATTTTTATGCAGTTCTGATCAACTGTATTCCATTTTCTGTAATCAATAACAACATGATTCAACTGCCCACAGCGCGAATGCCTATCAATCCCATTTTCAACCCGGAGGGGGATGACAAAATTGAAAACCGTTCCCTGTGGTTCGGGAATGTGACCAATTTGATGCAGCTTAATGATGTGCGCTACCCTTGGGCGATCGCTCTTTATCAGCAAATGCGCGAACAGTTTTGGATCCCTCAGAAATTGGATGTCACCCAAGATGTGACCGACTATTGGAACCTGACCCCTGAGGAGCGGCGGGGTTTTGATGGGATTTTATCCTATCTCACCTTTTTGGATTCAATCCAAACCTGTAATATTCCCCATTTGAAAAGTTGTATCACTGCCCCAGAAGTCGCCCTCTGTATGGCAGAGCAAACCAGTCAAGAGGCAATGCATTCAGCTAGTTACCAATACATGATTGAAAGCATTATCCCGGCGGAGCGGCGCAACGAGGTTTATGATTTCTGGCGCACGGATAAAGTACTGTTTGAACGGTGTAAGTTTGTCGCTAAACTGTATCAAAATTATCTAGATCAGCCCAGTGCTGAAAATTATTTCATTTCCTTGGTGGCGGATTACCTTTTAGAAGGCTTGTACTTCTACAATGGTTTTATCTATATGTACAATCTGGCTTCACGGATGCTGATGCCAGGGAGTGCGGATATTTTCAAGCTGATCAATCGGGATGAATTATCCCATGTGCGCTTATTTCAGCGGATTATCCCGGAAGCGATGGAAGTTTTGCCCCATTCTCAAGATTTGGTCTATGAACTGTTTGATGCGGCGGTCAGCCAAGAAATTAAATGGTCAAACCATATTATTGGCAATCAAATTCTGGGAATTACGGAGGCGAGTACGGAGCAATATACCAAGTATTTGGCTAATTCTCGACTGCGGGCGATTGGTTTAGAGGCCATCTATCCTGATGAAAAATTCAAGAAATCGCCCTACGCCCATTTAGAGCGGTTTAGTGATACGAAAGCTGATGGCAATACGAAAGCCAATTTCTTTGAAGCGGGGGTGACGAGTTATGTAATGTCTTCTGGTTTAACCGGCTGGGATGAAATTTGATGCTCCTTACTTTCAAACAGTAAGGTATGTTAGCGGTTAAGCTACTTTTTGGCATCATGGCTTCATCGATTTGGTGATCCCCCCTGCCCCCCTTAAAAAGGGGGTGTTTTTTTAGGGGGGGGTGATCTCCCCTGACCCAGGAAAAAGGGGTTTTTTGTTTTAATGGTAGATGCTACTGAGAAATTTCTATAATCATAGAAAATTTGGATCACATCGGAGGATGATCATGTCAGTTTCATTGGCATCGCGCTCTTACCATGATCGCTCGGAAGAAGCGACAATCCAAATCCTAGCGAGTGATGGTGAGCAAGGCTTGACGGCGGAGATCATTGTTCAGCGTTATGAACAATATGGCTACAATGAATTACAATTCAAACCCGGTAAACCGGCGTGGTTGCGGTTTTTACTCCAGTTCCATCAACCCTTACTCTACATTCTCCTGATCGCCGGAGCGGTGAAGGCATCCCTGGGATCTTGGACGAATGCGGTGGTGATTTGGGGGGTGACGGTGGTGAATGCGGTGATTGGTTATGTCCAGGAGGCAAAGGCGGAAGGGGCGATCGCCTCCCTCGCTAAAGCTGTCACCACCGAAGCCACCGTCATCCGCGAGGGGCAAACCCTCCGGATTCCCTCACGGGATTTGGTTCCGGGGGATTTAGTCCTGCTCACCTCTGGGGATAAAGTCCCGGCGGATCTCCGCTTGATCAACTTGCGCAATCTCCAGGTGGATGAATCGGCACTTACGGGGGAATCTGTCCCGGTGCAGAAAAATATTGCGCTTTTGGCGGCGGATACCCCCCTAGCGGAACGGCTGAATATGGCCTACGCGGGCAGTTTTGTCACCTTCGGCCAAGGGCGGGGCATTGTCATTGCCACCGGCAGCGCCACCGAAGTGGGGAAAATTTCCCAATCCATGGAGCAACGGGTTAGTTTACAAACGCCCTTAACCCGCAAGTTTGCTGAGTTTAGCCATACGCTGCTCTATTGGATTTTAGGCTTGGCGGCCTTTACGTTTGTGGTCGGGTTGGGCCAAGGGGGGAGTTGGCTGAATATGTTTGAGGCGGCGGTGGCCTTAGCGGTGAGTGCGATTCCGGAAGGGTTGCCCGCTGTGGTGACGGTGACGCTCGCGATTGGCGTGAATCGGATGGCGCGGCGCAATGCGATTATCCGTAAATTACCGGCGGTGGAAACGGTGGGTAGTGCCACGGTGATCTGTTCCGATAAAACCGGCACGCTAACGGAAAATCAAATGACGGTGCAGCGGCTTTATGTGGGAGGAGATTATTACCAAACCAGCGGCGGTGGCTATAGTCCCGATGGGGAGATTAGCCCTGTGGAATCTGAGGGGATAGGGGCGCAAGATTTGCCGCCAGCGTTGATGGAATGCTTGATGGCGGGGTTACTGTGTAATGATTCCCAGTTGAAACAAACGGGGAATAGTTGGTCTGTGGTGGGAGATCCCACGGAAGGGGCTTTGATTACGGCGGCGAAAAAGGCGGGTTTGAGTCAATCGGGCCTAAATGCGGGGCGATCGCGCCTTGATTCCATCCCCTTTGAATCGGAATATCAATATATGGCGACGCTCCATGATGGGGATGTGCGGGTGATCTATGTTAAAAGCTCGGTGGAAGCGCTGTTGAGCCGCTGTGGCCAGATGGTGGATCGGGATCATCAGCCGGTGGCCTTGGAGCCGGAAAAAATTGAGGTAGCGGTGGAAACTTTGGCCGCCCAAGGGTTACGGGTTTTAGCCTTTGCCAAAAAAGAGGTGGGCCCCCATCATCACAATGTAGACCATGATCAGATCGAAACAGGTCTGATTTTTCTCGGTTTGCAGGGGATGATCGATCCGCCCCGACCGGAGGCGATCGCCGCTGTCCAAGCCTGCCAAAAGGCCGGCATTCAAGTGAAGATGATCACCGGGGATCATGTGACGACGGCAAAGGCGATCGCCCAACGGATGGGAATTACCTACCAGGGGGAAATCCACGCCTTTGATGGCAAAACCCTGGCAACGATGGATAATCAACAAATTGCCACAAGCATCAGCACCGGCTCCGTCTTCGCCCGCGTCGCCCCCGCCCAAAAACTGCAATTGGTGGAATCCCTCCAAGCCCAAGGCCACATCGTTGCCATGACCGGCGATGGGGTCAACGATGCCCCCGCCCTCAAGCAGGCGGATATCGGTATCGCCATGGGCAAAGCAGGGACAGAGGTTGCAAGAGAATCAGCAGATATGCTCCTCACCGATGATAACTTTGCCTCCATTGCAGCGGCGGTGGAGGAGGGGCGCACCGTATATCAGAATTTGATGAAGGCGATCGCCTTCCTCCTCCCCGTCAACGGGGGGGAATCCATGACGATCCTCCTCAGCACCCTCTTAGCGCGGGATCTCCCCATCCTTGCCCTACAAGTTCTCTGGCTCAACATGATCAACTCCATCACCATGACTGTTCCCCTTGCCTTTGAACCTAAAAGCAAAGGGGTGATGCAACAGGCCCCCCGGAATCCCGATGCCCCCCTGATCACGAAAAAACTCCTCAACCGGATTTTGGCGGTATCGGTATTTAACTGGATTTTGATCTTTGGGATGTTTGAATGGGTAGAAAGTACGACGGGGAACCTCGATCTAGCCCGCACCATGGCGATTCAAGCCCTCGTTGCGGCAAGGATTATTTACGAAGATAGTGCGGGAGTCTGAAAGCCCCGTCAATTTATTGCGGGGATGAAAGACGACACGAGCGACTTTAGTCGCCGTTTTGGGCCAGTCATGTTATGCTAATTACATTGTATTTCAAACGTCTAGGAACT